>JAIPDL010000018.1 GCA_021737695.1 Desulfotignum sp.
TCTTCAACTTCACATACTGACCGGGTACTGCCAGGCTTCAGAAAATTGATACAAATGGACAATTTGCCGGATAAAATCCAACTGGCTTTGGAGAAATGTGCATGATTCAACAAAATCCAACTGAATTTTGTGGCCATAGGAAAACAGGGATAACATGAACCGGGGAAAATTGCGGTTGTTATCTTCAGCCATTTTTTCATTGCCCCTGCCCACCAGTTTTGCAAGGTCCGGTCTGTCCATGAGCAGCCGTGTGCCTTTGGCGGCGATCTGTTCCCATTTAACTTCAAATTCCCGGATGGCTGTTTCTGCCGGCGGCTCAAGTTTTTGTGCTTGGGTCAAAAGCGCGTCTTTCATGGTTTTTCTCCTCTGGGATGCGATGGGTTACAGACAATTTTTTCTTGAATATCTCCATATACCGCCTTTTTGCCGCAGATGCAATGCGAAACCAGAACAAAGCCATCCTCAAAATTCAGCAACCCATGTCGGATGGCTCGTTGTATTGACATCCCATTGTGTTCAGCCCATGAAAATGGTATGTATCCGGCGGTTGCAATAAAAATCGGACCGGTCTGTATTTTCAAGGAGACAGAAAACAATGCACAAAGATTCCCTGACAGCAGAACACAGAACACAAGACAACAAACTGACAGTGGACACCCGGGGCCATGTGCTGTGCATGGGACTGAACCGAGTTGAAAAACGCAATGCGTTTGACCTGGATCTGTACCGGGAACTGAGCCGTGCCTATGGCGAGCTGCACCGCAATCCAAATCTGAGATGCGGGGTGGTGTATGCCAAAGGGGATCATTTCACCGCCGGCCTGGATCTGCCGAAATGGGCACCCTGTTTTTCCAAAGGCCAGTTTCCTGAACTTCCTGAAGACGGGATGGACCCTTTGGGCCTGGACCCGGTCAGACAGGTTGGCAAACCCGTGGTCATGGCGGTTCAGGGAATCTGTCTGACCATCGGTCTGGAGCTGCTGCTGGCCTGTGATATCCGGGTGGCGGCAGACACGGCCCGGTTCGGGCAGATCGAGATCAAGCGGGGCATCTACCCAGTGGGGGGTGCCACGGTCCGTCTTTTCCAGGAAGTGGGCTGGGGAAACGCCATGCGATATCTGTTGACGGGTGATGAAATCACAGCCAAAGAAGCGTTTCGCTTAGGTCTTGTCCAGGAGGTGACATCTTCGGATGCCTGCCTGGACACTGCCATTGAAATTGCTCAGAATATTTCAAAGCAGGCCCCCTTAGGGGTTGCCGCTTCCCTGAAATCCAGCCGCCTGGCCCGGTCACACGGAGACCAGGCAGCCATTGACCGCCTGCTGCCGGACCTGATGCCGTTAATGAAATCCCGGGATGTTCAGGAGGGTCTGGCCTCTTTTATGGAACGACGTGAGGCAAGGTTCAAAGGCGTCTGACAGAACCGGAAACACCCAAAATCAAATCACGGCCCCCCCTTACAGGATGGCATCGTTTTGATTTTTCCGCAGCGCCACGGGCTTGCCGATAATCTCGGCCCAGACCACGGCCTGCCGCAGGCTGGGCCGACGGCCATAGGGATGTTGCAGGGCAGGCGGCGGCACTTCTTTCGGAGAACGCGGGGTCTTGATTTTTTGATCGTGAACCTGATTTTCAAGTGCCATTTCCTGAATCGGATCTTTGGTTCGATCCCGGGTGGAAGCCCGCGCTTTTTCCGTTTCCGATGCCGGTGTCATCTGACGTTCTTCCTGCATCATCTCATCTTCAGCAAGTTCATCCCAGAAAGTGGGGTCTGATGATTCCGTTTCCGGTTGGTGTTGCTGTCGTTGCTGTCGGGCCTGTTTTTCCAGTTCCTGCAACGATTCCTGTATCTGGTCTTTGATTTTGTGAAAAAAAGAAAACACGGATGGCTTGGCCGTTTGTTTTTTCTTTGTCAACTTTTTTTTCTGTCTGGCCTTCAGTCCCCTGACCAGGGTGGTGATAATCAGAAAGAAAAACACCAGAACCAGATTAATAAGGGTTTCCTGATCCATAAACACTCCTTAGGTAAGGCGGCGGACTTTTCATACAGATAATTTTGTCTGTGTGAAAAGCCCACCTTTTCTCACCTCAACGGTTACGTGGTTTGATCATCCTGGCCGGTAGCGGTTTCTCCCTTGGAGATCTGGTCCCGCATCTTTGTATCCGCGGCCACATTTTTCATTTTGTAATAATCCATGATGCCTAAATTGCCGCTTCTGAAGGCTTCTGCCATGGCCAGGGGCACCTGGGCTTCCGCCTCCACCACCTTGGCCTGCATCTCCTGGACCCGCGCCCGCATCTCCTGTTCCGTGGCAAATGCCATGGCCCGTTTTTCCTCTGCCTTGGCCTGGGCGATTTTCTTGTCTGCCTCGGCCCGGTCGGTTTCCAGTTCTGCGCCGATGTTTTTGCCCACATCCACATCCGCAATATCAATGGACAGAATTTCATAGGCAGTACCGGCATCCAGGCCTTTTTTGAGAACCGTCTTGGAAATCATGTCCGGATTTTCCAGCACTTTTTTGTGGGTCTCGGCAGACCCGATGGTGGTGACAATACCTTCTCCCACCCGTGCCAGGATGGTTTCAGCCCCGGCCCCGCCCACCAGGCGGTCAATATTGGCCCGGACCGTGACCCGTGAAATCGCTTTCAGCTGGATGCCGTCCTTGGCCATGGCAGCAACCAGGGGGGTTTCAATGACCTTGGGATTCACCGACATCTGCACCGCTTCCAGCACATCTCTGCCGGCCAGGTCAATGGCGGCGGCCCGGTTGAATGTCAGATCGATATTGGCCTTGTCTGCGGCAATCAGGGCCTGGACCACCCGGGACACATTCCCGCCGGCCAGAAAATGGGATTCCAGGCTGTCCGTGGGAATTTCCATGCCGGCTTTCACTGCCATGATCTTGGACTCCACAATCAATTTGGGGGGTACTTTTCGAAACCGCATGAAAATAATATTGATCAGCCCGACCTTTGCCCCGGATACCAATGCCTGCAGCCACAGGGCAATATAGGCAAAAATAAAATAAAACAGGGCCACGCCGATAACACCGGCAATAATTAACAGGATATACATAAACTCCATGTTTGCTTCTCCTTATTCGTTTTTGTCAACCACGATTCTGTTTCCAGACACCAGGGTCACCACAACGGATGTACCGGCATCCACATATTCTCCATCGGTTACCGCATCCAGGCGCTTACCCTCTATCATGACCGTGCCTGAAGGCCGTAAATCCGTTATTGCTTCGCCCTTTTTTCCCTTCCAGGTTACCAGATCCGGGGCCTGGGAAGAGACCCCCTCCTTACTGGACAATTTTTTATGCAAAGACAGGGAAGAGGCTCCCAGGGCCTTGAACCCCAGAACCATCATCACCGGTATCATTAAAATATCCACACCCAGAAACATCATGCCCGCGGTAAAGGAAATGGTGGTAAACACAAGATATAGGGAATAAAACAAAATTCCAGCCGCTGTTACGGCCAATATCCCCAGGGAAGGGACAAAGATCTCCACCACAATGACCATCAGCCCGAGCACCTGCAATAATACGGGAAATAGATAGGATGTCATGATTCAGCCTTTCTGGATGAAGGGGTATTTGTGTCTGCCGCTTTCACCACCACGTGGTTCTGTTCCAGCGCATCCACGGTCACAGGGGTGCCTGGATCCAGAAATTCACCCCGGGTGATGGCATCAATTTTCCGGGGTCCGATCCTGATTTTTCCCGAAGGCCGCAATGCAGTGACAGCCATGCCTGACTGCCCCACAGCCACGAACCCGGCCTCATCCGATCCCACCAGGGCGTCACCAAGGGTGGCTTCCAGATACGGGCCTTTTATCAGCTTAGACACCCCGGGCAGTACAAACCGAAGCATGACCAAAGAAAATACCAGGGCCCCGGCTAAAGTACCCACAACCATGGCCAGATTCCGGATCATAAGTCGGCCTTCCCAGGGCATTTTGGGGTCCGGCACCACAAATCCCTGAAAGGCGAGAACCAGGCCGGCTCCCAGCACCAGAATTCCGGCGATGCCTGCCACGCCGAACCCCGGCAGCACCAGGATTTCCATGGCCATGAGCAGGGTGCCGATGAGCAGCAGCAGCAGTTCCGTGTAATTGGCCAGCCCCACCAGGTACTGGTTCAAAAATACCAGGCCTAAACAGACAATACCGATGACTCCGAATATCCCGAATCCCGGCGCCTTAATTTCTGTATACAGGGCACCGATCCCCACCAGCATGAGGATGGGCAGCAGCGGCTGGAGAACCCGCACCAGGCTTTCAGACCAGGACTCTGTCATGTATTTCAGGGTATAATTTTCATACCCCAGATATGCCAGTGCCCGGTCCAGGTCAGTGACACTGGCCCTGGAAAATCCCAGGTTCCGGGCTTCCACATCATCCATGGTCAAAAGTTCTCCCTCGGCCACCACCGTGGTTTTTTTTGTGATGCGCTCTTTTTCTTCTTCGGTCAGGTCATTGAACCTGATTTTATCCATATAAACAGTTTTGCCATCCAGGGTGACTTCATAGACCTCCATACTTTTGGTAACCATGGATTCCGCCAGCACCTCGGGATAGTTATTTTTCTTGGCCAGGGTCCGGAACTGTGCCCGGAGCACGGTCTGGGTTTTTTCCCCCATCTCTTTCTGGCCTTCACTGGTCTGGATGATGGGGGCACAGTCCCCGATCAGGGTGTTTTCCTTCATGACCAGGACATTGCCGGCCAGGGCAATGAGAGCCCCGGCTGATATGGCCCGTTTTTCCACAAAAGAGATGGACTGTCCCATGGGAACGGACAAAAGGGTTTCCACGATTTCCAGGGCCGCGTCCACCCGGCCCCCGAAAGAATCCAGCCGGAACACCATCAGGGCCTCGGGATCGGCAGAAAGAATCTCATCCACGCTTCTTTTGATAAACGCTGCCATCCCCGGTTCCACCGTACCGGTCACTGGAATGACATGAATGGTTTTATCAGCGGCGGCTGCCGGAGCCGGGTTCAAAAAAAAGGAGAGGGTTGCCACAAGCAGAATCAGAAGCAGATCAATCCTTTTTCGGCCGGTATTAAAACGAGGGCACACATATTTTCCCATGAATCGTTGTCCTCTGTGATATTGTCTCCGGTTTTGACGGATCAGTAAATCTGTGATTGCCAAATCCGTGTTTTTTTTTTATAAATCAAGCTTGCCCGAGAGATCAGTCCTTTGGTTAATTGTAATTATAAAATTTTATCACATTCTTTGTCATAAAAATATAAGGAAACCACCCTATGGCTTCAACCGATGATAAAAAAATGAATTTTATCCTTTCTGAAGTGCACAAAACCCGGAAAGAGCGGGAGAAAACCTACCGGGAGAAAGCCCTTAAACTGTTTCCCTGGATCTGCGGCCATTGCGGACGTGAGTTTGAAGGCAAACGCCTGCGGGAATTAACGGTCCACCACAAGGACCACAACCATGACAACAATCCGCCGGACGGCAGCAACTGGGAGTTGCTGTGTATTTACTGCCATGATAATGTGCACTCCCGGGATCAGGTGGCAGATGCCTATTCAGACGGGCCTGCTGACAGTTCTTCGGAAAAAGGGGGAACCGCCAATCCTTTTGCCGGACTGGGAGATTTACTGAAAGACAAACCGGATTGAAACATCTGGTTTACAATACTGTCGAAAAACAAAATACAACCCATGCATTGAATCAGGAGGGAACATGAATCTACAACGACCCAATGCCAATGATGCGTTACAGACCAAAAACCGGTCCCGGAACGTGGCACCCCAATCAGGGATTTGCAGCCGGTGCATCGACGGATGCAAAGGCAACTGCGATCTTTTTCACGCCACGTTCAGAGGGCGGGAACTGCTTTACCCAGAACCCTTCGGCAGCATCACCGCCGGTGCGGACAAAGACTATCCCGTGGATTACTCCCACCTGAACATCATGGGATATGCCTTTGGCGCCAAAGGCATGGATCCGGATCCGGACAAGGCCACGTTTCCGGCCGTGAACACGGAAACCCAATACGGGGTGACCGACAAGGTGAAAATGAAAGTACCCATCTTCACCGGGGCTTTAGGCAGCACGGAGATTGCCCAGAAAAACTGGGAACATTTTGCCATTGGTGCCGCCATCAGCGGGATCACCCTGGTGTGCGGAGAAAATGTCTGCGGCATCGATCCCCAGCTGGAACTGAACAAACACGGCAAAGTGACCCAGTCTCCGGAAATGGACCGGCGCATCCGGGAATACCGGCGATATCATGACGGATACGGCGATATCCTGGTCCAGCTGAACGTGGAAGACACCCGCAATGGCGTCGCAGAATATGTCATTGAAAACTTAGGCGTGGAAACCATTGAGCTCAAATGGGGGCAGGGAGCCAAATGCATCGGCGGCGAGATCAAGGTCAACTCGTTGAAACGGGCCCTTGAACTCAAAAAACGGGGATATATCGTCACCCCGGATCCGGAAGTGCCGGCCTATCAGGCGGCGTTCAAGGCGGGCCCCCTCAAACAGTTCGAGCGCCACTCCCGTCTGGGATTCATTGATCAGGACGGTTTTATGAAAGAAGTGGACCGGTTAAGAGCGCTGGGAGCCAAACGGATCACTCTTAAAACCGGGGCCTATCCCATGCGTGAACTGGCCATGGCCATCAGGTGGTCATCGGATGCCAAGATCGATCTGCTCACCATTGACGGGGCCCCGGGCGGCACGGGCATGAGTCCGTGGCGGATGATGAGCGAATGGGGGATTCCTTCCATTTATCTTCACGCCATGGCCCATGAATTGTGTGAACGCCTGGAAAAAAGAGGCCTGCCCGTGCCGGATATCGCCTTTGCCGGCGGATTTTCCTCCGAAGACCATGTGTTCAAGGCCCTGGCTTTAGGAGCACCCTATTGCAAGGCCGTCTGCATGGGCCGGGCATTGATGATCCCGGGCATGGTGGGAAAAAACGCGGAACGCTGGCTGAGAAACGAAGACGGGGGGCTTCCCTCCACCGTGTCCAGATACGGCACCACCAGAGATGAAATATTCATGAATTATGAAGTGCTCAGGGAAACATACGGCAAGGAGATCGACACCATGCCTTTAGGGGCCGTGGGTATCTACAGTGCCGTGGACAAGATCAAAGTGGGACTTCAGCAGATCATGGCCGGCACCCGGAACTGGGCCGTGCCCCATATCAGCCGGCAGGATATTTTCGCTCTGACCGAAGAATGTGCCAAAATCACCCGGATCCCTTATGTCATGGATGCCTATCGGGAAGAAGCCCTGCAGATCATTGACGCGTGAAAAAACAGGAGGAACAGATGTCTGATATACGGTCTTTTGTGAAAACGAAAAATCCGGGGGAACATGAGTTCCATCAAGCCGTGGACAAGGTGCTGGCATCCGTGCAGCCGCTCATCGACCGCCATCCGGAATACCGCCAGGAAGCGGTGCTCAAACGGATCACGGAACCGGAAAAAGTGTTCATGTTCAGCGTTCCCTGGGTGGACGACCAGGGCCAGGTCCAGATGAACCGGGGCTTCCGGGTGGGCATGAACAGTGCCATCGGCCCCTATGTGGGGGGGCTGCGGTTTCACCCGTCCGTCACGTTGAGTATCATGAAATTTCTGGCCTTTGAACAGGTGTTCAAAAACGCGCTCACCACCATGAACATGGGCGGGGCCTGCGGCGGATCTGATTTCAATCCCAAAGGAAAATCCGACCGGGAAGTGATGCGTTTCTGCCAGAGCTTTATGGCGGAACTGCACCGCCACATCGGTCCGGACAAAGATATCCTGACCGCGGATATCGGGGTGGGTACCCGGGAGATCGGGTATCTGTTCGGCATGTACAAAAAGATCCACAGCGAATTTGCCGGGATTCTCACCGGAAAAAGCCTGACCTTAGGCGGCAGTCTGATCCGGCCCGAAGCCACGGGTTACGGGCTGGCGTATTTTGCCGGCCAGATGCTCAAAACCCAAAACCAGACCCTGGAAGGCAAAACCTGCCTGATTTCCGGGTCCGGGAATGTGGCCCAGCATACCGCGGAAAAACTCATTGAAATGGGCGCCAAGGTTCTCACCCTGTCGGATTCATCCGGGTATATCTTTGATGAAGAGGGAATCGATGCCGGCAAACTGGACTATATCAAGCGGCTGAAAAATTTCCGGCGGGGACGGATCAAGGAATATGTCAACAAATACTCGGAAGCCCTGTATGTGGAACAAGATACCACCCTGGACCATCAGCCCATGTGGGATATTGCCGCTGACTGCGCGTTTCCCTGCGCCACCCAGAATGAACTCAACGCCAGGGATGCGCAACATCTTTTGAAAAACAAAGTCACGCTGGTGTGCGAAGGCGCTGACATGCCCTGTGAACCCGAGGCCATGGAATGTTTCCTGGATGCAAAAATTCTGTATGCGCCGGGCAAGGCAGCCAATGCCGGCGGGGTCGCCGTGTCAGCCCTTGAAATGGCCCAGAACAGCATGCGGCTCAGCTGGCCCCGGCAGGAGGTGGATGACCGGCTGAAAACCATCATGAAAAACATCCACCAGACCTGTCTGGAAGCGGCCGAAGAGCACGGATTTCCCGGAAATTACGTGGCCGGGGCCAACATCGCCGGATTTGTCAAGGTGGTGGATGCCATGCTGGACCAGGGGGTCATTTAACCTGAAACGCTTCTGACATCCAAACTCAAGGGGCCTGATCCACAGCGGACCGCTTCCGGTTCAGGCCCCAAAAATCAGTCCCAGACCCAGGGATGGACCGACAGGGTCAGGGGCGGGCCGGTGTTTTTGTTCACCGCCACAGCCGCCATGTATCCGGGCACGGGCGAAAATTGAAAAAACTGCCAGTGCCCGGAATCTTCCTGACTTGGGGGATGAAACATCACCCGGATGTCAGGCCGGTCTAAAACAAAACTGAACTGATCGAGGCCAATGGCAAGCCCTCTGCCTGTTGCCTTGGCATAAGCTTCCTTCAATGTCCAGAACCGATAAAAAAGCGATTGTTTCAAAGAGATGTCTGCCCGGGCAATGGCCTGGGCTTCCTGGTTTGAAAAAAAACGATCTGCAATGGATAAATTTATGGAGCGCTGCAAATCTTCGATGTCCACACCAATGTCATGTGTCAGGGTCAGGGCACAGACCACGACATGACCGCTGTGGGAGAGGTTGAAGCCAATGGGCAGATCGGTGATGCCACAGGCCAGTGCGGGTTTGCCATATCTGTTTTCAGTGAAATGAATGGCATCTGGGTCTCGGCCGATGCACCGGGCCAGGATCTGTTTCAAAAAGACCCGCGAAGCCCGGCGGGCATGCCGGTCTTTTTCAAACACAAACCGGTTGATTTTCTGCTTTTCCTTTTCATTGAGCCGGTTTTCCAAAGACCGCTTCTGCGCTGTATCCCGGGACGGACCGATACGGGTATAAAAAAAACGAACCTGCCCGGGTGTCAACGGCAATGGATCCAAAAAATCTTCGCTCCATCAAATTTAAATTTGTCTCTGAAAAATGCTTTGCCGTATATTAACATGATTGGTATGTTTTCACAGTATCGATTTGACACATTGGAAAAATGCCATGGAACTTTTGAAAACTATATTTGGGTATGATGATTTTCGGCCGTTGCAAAAGCAGATCATCGATCACATCCTGGCAAAAAAGGACACCCTGGTGGTGCTTCCCACCGGCGGCGGTAAATCGTTGTGCTTTCAGCTGCCGGCCCTGATGTTTGACGGGCTCACCATTGTGGTGTCTCCCTTGATCTCCTTGATGAAGGACCAGGTGGACCAGCTGCAGGAGATGGGGGTTTCAGCCGCATGCCTGAACTCCAGCCTGCCGGCGGACCAGTACCGGCACCAAGTGTCTCTGATCCGTCAGAACCAGGTCAAACTGCTGTATATCGCCCCGGAATCCCTGGTCCGGCCCCAGATCCTGGATATGCTTGACGCTGTGAGCGTGGACTGCCTGGCCATTGACGAAGCCCACTGCATTTCCGCCTGGGGCCATGATTTCCGGCCGGAATACCGGCAAATGGCACAGATCCGGCCCCGGTTCCCCGAAGCGGTCTGCGCCGCGTTCACGGCCACGGCCACCCCGGCAGTACAGAAAGACATCCAGGCCAGTCTGGGGTTTTCAGCGGATACCGGCTTCAAACCATTCATCGGCAGCTTTGATCGGGAAAACCTGCGGATCCGGGTGATATTCAAGGACAACCCGCTGCAGCAGACCCTGGATTTTCTTGAAGCGCATAAACAGAATTCCGGTATCATCTACTGTTTGTCCAGAAAACAGGTGGATGCGTTGGCTGATCAACTGGCGACAAAAGGGTTTTTGGTCCGGCCCTATCATGCCGGTCTGGATGACACGAAACGCAGCCGGTTTCAGACAGAATTCATCCGGGATGACGTCCGGATCATCGTGGCCACCATCGCATTCGGCATGGGCATTGACAAACCCAATGTCCGGTTTGTGCTCCATTATGACCTGCCCAAAAGTGTTGAGAACTATTATCAGGAGATTGGCCGGGCCGGGCGGGACGGCCTGGAAGCCGAATGTCTGCTTTTGTTCTCCCATGCCGATATCCCTCGGTTAAAATCGCTTGTCTCCGGCCCGGATGAGCAGCAGAACCGGACTGCCTGGTTTCACCTGGAGGACATGGTGCGGTTCGCAGAAGCCCAAGACTGCCGTAAAAAAAGGCTGCTGGCCTATTTCGGGGAAACCGCGGCAACCGATGACTGCGGCATGTGCGACAACTGCCTGGCACCGGCAGACCAGGTCCAGGACCTCACCATCGAAGCCCAGAAATTTCTGTCCTGTGTGAAACGCACGGGGGAACGATTCGGGGCCGGCCATATTATTGATGTGCTCCGGGGTGCGGAAACCAAAAAAATTTTTCAGTTCAGGCACCACCTGCTGTCCACCTACGGCATTGGAAAAGAGGTGTCCAAAAAACAGTGGTTCTATCTTTCCCGGCAGTTCCAAAGCAAGGGATTTGTCCTTCGGGAAGACAATTACGGGGGACTGACCCTCACTCCGGAAGCCTGGGGGGTATTGAAAAAAGAAACCCGGGTAACCGGATGGCTGGATCCCCGGCACCGGCTTTCCCAGTCAAGCGATACGGCAACCGGTACCGGACACGCCGAATCATTGACCCATCCCCATCACCCGGACCTGTTCGAATTGCTGCGCCAGAAACGCAAGGAACTGGCTGATCAGGCCGGTGTGCCCCCCTATGCCGTGTTTCCAGACAAAACCTTGATGGAGCTGGCCACGTTTTTCCCCAGAACGGAAACCGATTTTCTGAACACGTTTGGTGTAGGCAAAACCAAGCTGGAAAAATACGGCCCGGATTTCATGACGCTCATCACAGATTTCTGCACCACCCATGCCATTTCTGATTTACCGGCAAGAAAAGTCCCGTCTACCGCTGTCACAACAAATTTTCCTGAAGAAAAACGCCATGTTCAGGTGGGCCGGTTGTATCATGACGGCATGTCTCTCAGGGATATCGCCGAACAGTTTCATGTGAAACAAATCACGGTCATCCACCATCTGTTCCGGTATTTCCAGGATGGAAAACGGATCCAAGCCGGACATGTCATCGATGAATGCCAGATGTCACCCAATGTTCAGGAAAAAGTGCGCCAGGCCTTTGACACCCATGGATATCAATTCCTGAAACCGGTGTTTGAAGCCATGGACCGGGAAATCCCCTATGATGACCTGCATCTGCTGCGGCTGTATTATCTGTATGTCAATGCCATTGAGCCGCCGTCAAAATAAAATATTTTGCTGCCGGCCGGTTCATCTGATGCGCTATATAGCCATTGACATTCTCCAACAGATATGATTGACATGAAAAATGCACGACCCTGGAGAAGTAAATATCCTACATATTCGGCGCTAACGCCCGGATCTCCAACCAACAGGACAACAGGTGATATCATGGATGTACAGTACAACCGGACAATCCAGACCCTGGAGCGGCTGCGGGCTGAGTCCACTGCTGCTGGGGGGCCTGACAAAATCAGCCGGCAGCACGCCCAGGGAAAGCTGACGGCCAGAGAGCGAATCCTTCTGCTTCTGGACAAAGGGAGTTTTGAGGAATTCGATGTGCTCAAAACAGGCCGGGTCAATGCCCTGGGAGATGCCCGGACCTACCTGGGTGACGGGGTGATCACCGGCCACGGCAACATCGATGGCCGGGAAGTGTTCGTGTTCAGCCAGGATTTCACCGTGATCGGGGGCTCTCTGGGGGAGGCCCATTCCCAGAAGATCTGCAAGGTCATGGACATGGCCGTGAAGGTGGGCGCGCCCATTATCGGGCTGAACGATTCCGGCGGTGCCCGGATCCAGGAAGGGGTGGATTCTCTGGCCGCCTATGGCGAGATTTTTCACCGCAATGTCCGGGCCAGCGGCGTGGTGCCCCAGATATCCTGCATCATGGGGCCGTGTGCCGGCGGGGCCGTGTACAGCCCGTCCATCACGGATTTCGTGTTCATGGTCCAGGACTCTTCCTACATGTTTGTCACCGGCCCCAACGTGGTGAAAACCGTGACCCACCAGGAAATCACCGCCGAAGAACTGGGTGGTGCGGGAATGCATGCAAAAAAAAGCGGGGTGGCCCATTTCACTGCCCCCAACGATATCCTGTGCCTGCGGGAAATCCGCCGGCTCATCAGCTACCTGCCTTCCAACAACCGGCAGGGCGCACCCATCCTGGACCTGCGTGATCCAGCGGACCGCATTGACCCGGCCCTGGACTACCTGGTTCCGGAAAATCCCAGCCAGGCCTATGACATGAACGTGCTGATCCACAGTATTCTGGACGGGGCCGAGTTCATGGAAGTCCACCCCCAGTTCGCCCGGAACATCATCTGCGGGTTCGGCCGCATGGGAGGGCAGACCGTGGGCCTGGTGGCCAACCAGCCGGCCGTGCTGGCCGGGGTGCTGGACACGGAAGCATCTTTCAAGGCCGGGCGGTTCGTTCGGTTCTGCGACGCATTCAACATTCCGTTGATCGCCCTGGTGGATGTCCCGGGCTTCATGCCCGGCCCGGACCAGGAGCAGGGCGGCATCATCCGACACGGCGCCAAACTGCTCTACGCATTTACCGAGGCCACGGTGCCGCGCATCTCCGTAATTGTGCGTAAAGCTTACGGCGGCGCCTATCTGGTGATGAACTCCAAACATATCCATTGTGACGTGAACTATGCCTGGCCCACGGCTGAAATCGCGGTGATGGGACCTAAAGGCGCGGTGGAGCTGATCCATCGCAAAGAGATCCAGACGTCAGCAGACCCGGAAACCGTGCTCCATGATAAAATGGAGCAGTACCGGCGCACCTTTGCCAATCCGTTTCTGGCGGCCCAGCGGGGCTATATTGATGACGTGATTTTTCCCAGAGACACGCGGCACCGCCTGATAAGGACCCTTCAGGTACTGGAAGGCAAAAAAGCGGACCGTCTTGACAAAAAACACGGAAACATCCCTTTGTGAGGTGCGCCATGTTCGATTCCATTTTGATTGCCAACCGGGGAGAGATTGCCGTGCGGATCATCCGCACCTGCCGGCGCTTAAACATTCGGACCGTTGCGGTCTATTCCGATGCGGACAGCCGCAGCCTCCACCGGCAGATGGCGGATGAGGCCGTGTATATCGGCAAATCTCCGGCATGGGAATCTTACCTGAACCAGGAAAAAATTCTTTCCGCTGCCAGGGATTCCGGATGCCGGGCGGTTCATCCCGGTTACGGGTTTTTGTCTGAAAACACCCGGTTTGCCGAATCGATCCAGGCCGCTGGTCTGGTGTTCATCGGACCGCCTTCCCAGGCCATCGCCCTGATGGGGGACAAAATCGCCTCCAAGGATCTGGCGGTCAAGGCCGGGGTGCCGGTGATTCCCGGCCATACCCGGGTCCTGGAAAACGTGGACGAAGCGTTGTCCATCGCCCGGGACATCGGATATCCGGTGCTGCTCAAGCCGGCGGCAGGCGGCGGGGGCAAGGGCATGCGTATCGTGGCCGGCCCGGATCAGCTGGCCGATGCCCTGTCGGCCAGCCGCCAGGAAACCCGCAAGGCGTTCGGCGACACCCGGATCTTCATGGAACGGTATATCCAACAGCCCCGGCACGTGGAGATCCAGGTGCTGGCCGATGACTTCGACAATGTAATTTTTCTGGGAGAACGGGAGTGCTCCATCCAGCGGCGGTATCAGAAAATCATCGAGGAATCCCCTTCTCCAGGAGTGACCCCTGACCTGCGGCAGCGCATGGGACGTTCAGCCTGCAACCTGGCCCGCCAGGCCGGGTATGTCAATGCAGGTACGGTGGAATTTGTGCTGGCGCCTGACAATGAATTTTATTTTCTGGAAATGAATACCCGCCTGCAGGTGGAGCATCCAGTCACGGAATTGGTCACCGGACTGGACCTGGTGGAACTCCAGCTGCGCATCGCCGCCAAAGAGCCGTTGCCCTTTGACCAGGCAGGGGTGAACTTTTCCGGCTGGGCCATGGAAGCCCGCATCTGCGCTGAAGACCCGTCACGGGGATTTACGCCGGCCACCGGAATGATCACCCGGTATGCCGAACCCCGGGGAGACACCGTGCGGGTGGACAGCGGCGTGGATACCGGCAGCAAGATCGGGGTCCATTACGATTCCATGCTGGCCAAAGTGATCTGCCACGGAAAAGATCGAGAAGCGGCCCGGATCGCTCTGATCGAAGCCCTCAACGGATATCATATCGAAGGAGTGGTCACCAACATCGATTTTGCCAACAGTGTGCTGTGTCAGCCGGCATTTGCCGCAGGCGAACTGGACACCGGGTTTATCGACCGCCATTTTGACGGTCACCTGCCCCTGTTCCCTCCGGATGAGCGTCATCTAAAGCTGTCCGCCCTGACCGCGGCCCTGGTGTATCACGTCCGCAACATTTTGGTCCGGGAATCGGTCAAATCCATGGTGACCCGCATCGGTGGCGGAAAAGGCATCACCGGCACCCATCACTATGTGGTCAGATCTGAAACAGACGTGTATGAGATACAGATGGAAAAATGGCCGGATGGAAACCAGTGGACCATCAGTGTCAACCAGGACCGGATGGTGGTGGAATCTCCTGACTTCGAATTTTACCGCCGCCGCCTCAAGCTGAAAATCGATGGGCGGTATCACCGGTTCCGGCTGCGCTACGACCGCTCTTTTTTCTGGATCGCCTTTTGCGGTCTCACCCGGCTGTTCGAGGTCTACCGTCCCGAAGAATGGGAACTGATCGGGCACATGCCCGCCGGAAAAGAGGAGCTGCCATCCGATGAACTGCCATGTCCCATGCCCGGACTGGTGGTGGAGGTGCCTGTGAAAAAAGGAGACTGCGTCACCCGGGGTCAGAACCTGGTTACCCTGGAATCCATGAAAATGGAAAGCGGTGTGGCCTCCCCTGTGGACGGCACGATCGCCGAGGTACTGGTAACACAAGGAGATACCGTTGATGCCGGGGATGTGCTGGTGCGGTTCATGAAACACCACACATGACGTATCAGCCCGAAGCGCCGGGAACGCCCAGGCGCCGGTCATAAATTCCCTTGACCGCATCGGTCATTCCCTTGAACCGGGCGGCTGGCACCTGTAATGGTTTTTCCTGCAGGGTCAGCCGGTGGACCCCCTGACGCAGGGTGATATATGCTTTCTGAAGGGTGCCGCTTTCCTCTCCGGAAATCAGCCCTTCACAGCTCAATCCTTCCAAAAGCCGGACATTGTCCGTCCACACCGTGACATCCGGATGATCGGCTCCGTGCCTCAAGGTCAGATACTGCACCAGAAATTCAATATCCACAATGCCGCCGGATCCCTGTTTGAGATCGAACATCCCGGTGTCAGACTTGAGTTTCTGACGGCGCATGCGCTCGCGCATCTCCCGGACCGCCTGTTTCAGTTCTTCGGCCGGCCGGGATCTGCACAGGATTTTCTGCCGGATCTCATCGAACCGGTCCATCAGGGACCGGTCTCCGGTAATGGGCCGGGCCCGGATCAGGGCCTGGTGTTCCCAGGTCCAGGCCTGGTTTTCCATATACTCTTCAAACGCCTCGATATGGGACACGATCATGCCGGCATCGCCCCCCGGCCGCAGGCGCATGTCCGCCCCGTAAAGCGTGCCGGCCGGGGTGTGCATGGTCAGGGCGTGGATGATGCGCTGTCCCAGATTGCCATAGAACCGGACCGTTTCAATGGACCGTTCCCCACCGTGCGTATCCCCATGTTCCCCCTGGTACAGGAACACCAGGTCCAGGTCGGACTTGTACCCCATCTCCAGCCCTCCCACCTTGCCGTAGGCCACAATGGCGAATCCGCAGTCATCGATGCCGTTCCCTGTCAGTTGAGGCGGAAACCCATATCTGGTGGAAACAATGTGCCAGGCGATTTGCAGGATCCGGGTCAGAACAGTTTCCGCGATATAGGTAAGATGATCGCTGACCTTCATCAACGGGTAATTCCCACTCACATCCGCTGCTGCCACCCGCAGGGTGTTGACCTGACGGAAAATGTTCAACTCCTCCAGCAGGTACTCCTGATCATGGGGATCGATCTTGGCCATTCGGACCGCCATCTCCTTTTCCAGGGCTGCTTTTTTCGGCAGGGCGTACAGGGAAGCCGGGTGCATGAGTTCATCCAGCAGCACGGGATGGCTGGCCAGAAACGTGATGATCCAGGGACTTTTTTCTGCCAGGGTAATCAGGGTGTTTAGGGCCTGGAAATTCTCGATGAGCAATGACAGATACGTGGTCCGGCGCTCGATGGTGATGATCAGATCCACCAGCCGGACCAGCACCGCCTCACTGTCTTTTGCCTGGCCCGCTTTTCGCAACAAAACCGGGACCAGCCGGGCCAGTTTCTTGCGGCCGGCCGGGGTCAGGCGCAAGGTATTGGGATGACCGGCCAGGGAACGGAGCACTGACAGAACCCGGCCGGGATCTTCAAATCCAGCCACTTCGATGGCTTCCTGGGAAAACTGGGGATCATTGATATTAAGCCACATCTCCTTGAGTTCCCGGGCCGCCGGATCCCTGGCTTCATCGGCATCTGTCACCAGCAACTGGGAAAAATGACCGTGCACACAGGCCATGATCTGATTCAGTTTTTCCTTGAACAAACCATAATCGTCAAATCCCATGGCAAGGGCCAGAATCATCCGCTGATCGGGATGATCCGGAATATCATGGGTTTGCAGATCCTGGTATTCCTGAAGCCGGTTTTCCACAGTGCGCAGAAACCGGTAGGACTGGATCAGGTCATCCCGGGTGGCGGCATTGATACAGTCGTGCCCGGCCAGCTGGTGCAGGACCTGTAAAATCCCTGGTGCCTGCAACGAGGGTTCCACCCCGCCCCGGATAAGTTGAAACAGCTGGCCGAAAAACTCGATCTCCCGGATACCGCCGGCACCTAATTTGATGTTATTTTTCAGGCGGGCATTTTTCACTTGCAACGTGATGCGCTGCTTCATATCCCTGAACGAATCGAAGGATCCATAATCAAAATAACGGCGGTAAATAAACCCGTTGAGATTGTGGAGCACCAGGCGGCCGGCAGCCAGATCCCCGGCCACGGGTGCGGCTTTGATCATGGCATATCGCTCCCATTCCCGGCCCTGGGTCTGGAAATACTCCTCAAACGCATCCGCACTCATGACCAGGGGACCGCTGTCTCCAAAAGGGCGCAGCCGGGTGTCCACCCGGTAAAAATGCTGTCCGCTGTCCGAAGCAAAGAATTTGAGAAACTGCTTGCACAACCGGGTGAAAAAATCCAGGTTCGAGGTGTTGATCCGGCCGTCCAGAAACGTGTTGCCTTCTTTGGGATACACAAAGATCAGATCGATGTCCGAAGAAAAATTCAGCTCTTTGGCCCCCAGCTTTCCCATGCCCAGAACCACCATCTGCTGGGGATGTCCGTGCTGATCCATGGGGATGCCGTGGGTGATGCATAGTTTTTCATACAGCACATCCAACGCCTGATTTACGCTGGCACTGGCCAGTTCCGACAGATCAGACAAGGTTTCAGTCAGCTCGGCATTGCCGGTCAAATCCCGCCAGGCAATGCGAATAATTTCCCGGCACTTGAAATCAATTAAAATTTTCTTTGCCTGGTCTGTATCCACACTCGTGGTCTTTTGTATGGCCGTCTTTTGATACCACCCCGAATTCCTCTTTGTTTCCAGATCACCGGAATCAGCCAGATCATGCAGCATTGCCGGATTTTTAGCCAGGCTGTCCGCCACAAAATCGCTGAACAGAAGCACCCGGATCAGATCGGCCGGATTCACACAAAAAGAATCCATTTTCTGACCGCATGTTTCAACTGCAGCACAAAATCGTTCCAGCCGGGTGATTAACAAATTTTTCAACGATACTGAAACTGCGGGAAATACGGTTTCTATCATCGAAATATTTTTTTTTTCATCCATGACACCGCCATAAAATTAATGGTTGATCGCTTTTGGGAAAAATACATGTTTCGGATATCATACATAGTATCGACCCGGGAATTAATCAAGGATTCATTCTTGCTAATACCCTGTGTTTTATGCTATTTATTGGGGCTTTATATACTAAGGAAAAAAACAAATAAAATCAACGCAGGTGTGAACAGGTAAAAAACGACATGAAAGCATTATTAGCCCTGGAAGACGGCAGGACATTTGCCTGCAGAAGTTTCACAGGACCCGGGGAAGCATCCGGTGAAGCGGTGTTCAACACCAGCATGACCGGATACCAGGAGATCCTCACCGACCCGTCCTATTACGGCCAGATGGTGACCATGACCTATCCGCTCATCGGAAACTACGGCATCAGCCCTGAAGATGTGGAATCCAACCGGATCCAGGTGGCGGCATTCATTGTCAAGGAATACCAGGATTTTCCTTCCAATTTCAGATCCAGAGGGACTTTGGCGGATTACCTGATCAAAACCCATATATTAGGCGTGGAAGATCTGGATACCCGGGCGTTGACCCGGCATATCAGAAAATCCGGTGCCATGCGGGCTGTGATCTCCACCTCGGACCTGAACCCGGATTCTCTGGTGGCAAAGGCCCGGCAGGTGTCGTCCATGGCCGGCAGCGACCTGGTGCAGTATGTCACCACAAAAAAACCCTATTTCTGGAAATACAACCAGCCTGATTACGTACCGGCAGATTCTCTATCCAATGCCTTTGTCTGGCGGCACCGGGGGAAAAAACATTCGGTGGTGGCCCTGGATTTCGGCATCAAGTACAACATCATTCGATGCCTGGAGGATGCCGGTTGCGAAGTGCTCACCGTGCCGGCAAAGACATCTCCGGATGTCATCAAAGCGCTCCAGCCCGACGGCATTTTTCTGTCCAACGGCCCGGGAGATCCGGAGCCCTTGACCTATGCCGTGGACACCATCCGGCAGTTGCTGGGCTCGGTGCCGGTTTTCGGCATCTGTCTGGGCATGCAGCTTTTGGGCCTGGCCATGGGCGGAAAAACCCATAAAATCAAATTCGGTCACCGGGGCGCCAACCAGCCGGTGAAAAATATGGCCACGGGCAAGGTGGAGATCACCTCCCAGAACCATGGGTTTGCCGTGGACCTGGACAGCTTGAATGACCACTCTTCCGCATTGAGTCATATCAATCTCAATGAAGACTCCCTGGAAGGGATTCAGGATGATTCCCTGAAGGCGTTTGCCGTCCAGTACCATCCGGAAGCCTCCCCCGGCCCCCATGACGCGGCCTATCTTTTCACCCAGTTTGCCAAAGTGATGACCCATGCCAAAGCGTAATGATATTAAAAAAATTCTGATCATCGGGGCCGGTCCCATTATCATCAGCCAGGCCTGCGAATTTGACTATTCCGGGACCCAGGCCTGCAAAGCCCTGAAGGAAGAAGGGTTCGAGGTGATCCTCATCAACTCCAATCCCGCCACCATCATGACCGACCCGGAAACTGCGGACCGGGTCTATATCGAACCGGTGACTCCGGACACCCTGTGCAAGGTGATCAGAGCGGAACGGCCCGATGCGGTGCTGCCCACATTGGGAGGCCAAACCGCATTGAACACCGCCATCGAGGCCGCCAAAACCGGGATATTTGAAGAATACAATGTCGAGCTGATCGGCGCTTCTATCCAGGCGATCCACAAGGCTGAAGACCGAGAGCTGTTCAGAGACGCCATGAACAAAATCGGTCTGCGGATTCCCAAAAGCGGGTTTGCCCATAATTTTGCCGAAGTGGAAGACGTGGCAAAAAGAATCGGATTCCCTTTGATTGTCCGGCCCAGCTTTACTTTAGGCGGCACCGGCGGCGGGGTGGCCTATAATATGGAAGAGTTGAACCGGGTGGCCAAATCCGGACTGGACGCTTCTCTCATCAGTCAGATCCAGCTGGAAGAATCCGTGCTGGGATGGAAGGAATATGAACTGGAAGTGATGCGGGATCATGCCGACAACGTGGTCATCATCTGTTCCATCGAGAATGTGGATGCCATGGGGGTTCACACCGGGGACTCCATTACCGTGGCCCCGGCCCAGACCCTGTCGGACAAGGAATACCAGGTGCTGCGGGATGCTTCCATCGCCATCATCCGGGAGATCGGTGTGGACACGGGCGGCTCCAACGTCCAGTTTGCCGTGAATCCGGAAAACGGAGATGTGATCGTGGTGGAGATGAACCCCAGGGTATCCAGAAGTTCGGCCCTGGCCTCCAAGGCCACGGGGTTTCCCATTGCCAAAATCGCAGCCAAGCTGGCTGTGGGGTACACCCTGGATGAAATTCCCAATGATATCACCGGCGAGACCATGGCCTGTTTTGAACCGTCCATTGACTACTGTGTGGTGAAAATCCCCAGATGGACCTTTGAAAAATTTCCCGAGGCCCAGGATGTGCTCACCACAGCCATGAAATCCGTGGGAGAAACCATGGCCATCGGCCGGACCTTTAAGGAGGCGTTTCAAAAGGGGCTCAGATCCCTGGAGATCGGCCGGGCCGGGTTCGGAGCCGACGGCAAGGATCTTCTGCCGGATTCCGTGGCCGGCACGGATCTGGAATATCATCTGTCCACCCCCAACTCCCAGCGCCTGTTCTACATCAAGTACGCTTTGAAACACAACATGCCCATCACCATGCTGTATGAGCTGACCCATATTGATCCCTGGTTTCTGCACCAGATGAAACAGATTGTGGATATGGAAAATCAAATCAAGCTGGCCGGCAAAAGCCTGCCCAAAGACCTGCTGGAAAAAGCCAAAAAATACGGGTTTTCCGACCGCCAGCTGGCTCACCTTACGCATTTGACCGAAAAACAGGTGGAACAGGAAAGAAAACTGTTGGGACTGGTGCCGGTATACAAACTGGTGGACACCTGTGCCGCAGAATTCAGAGCGGTCACGCCTTATTATTATTCCACGTATGAAACCGAATGCGAGGCCCGGGTCAGTGACCGGAAAAAAGTGATCATCCTGGGGGGCGGTCCAAACCGCATCGGCCAGGGCATCGAGTTCGACTACTGCTGTGTGCACGCCTCCTTTGCCTTGAAACAAGAAGGGGTGGAATCCATCATGGTCAATTCCAACCCGGAAACCGTGTCCACGGACTATGACACCTCGGACAAACTCTATTTCGAGCCCCTGACCCACGAAGATGTGCTGCACATCGTGGAAAAAGAAAACCCCTTCGGCGTGATTGTCCAGTTCGGTGGCCAGACCCCGTTGAACCTGGCCACTGGGCTTCAGAAAGCCGGGGTCCCCATTATCGGCACCTCCCCGGAAAGCATTGACCGGGCCGAGGACCGGGACCTGTTCCAGGCCATGATGAACAAGCTGGGACTGCGGCAGCCGGAAAACGGGATTGCCCATTCCTATGACGAAGCCCTGGCCGTGGCCCGAGACATCGGGTATCCGGTCATGGTCCGGCCGTCTTTTGTCCTGGGGGGACGGGCCATGAAAATCGTGTATGATGAAGCGGATCTGGAATCGTTTTTCGATCTGGCGGTCCAGGCATCCCCGGACAAACCTGTGCTCATTGATAAATTTCTGGAAGAAGCGTTTGAACTGGATGTGGATGTCATCTCCGACGGGGCGACCACAGTGATCGGCGGCATGATGGAACACATCGAGGAGGCAGGTATCCACTCGGGTGACTCCGCCTGTGTGCTTCCCCCGTATTCCATTGCCCCGCAACACATCGAAGAGATGGCCCGGGCAGCTGACGCCATGGCAAAAGAACTCCAGGTCAAGGGATTGATGAACATCCAGTTCGGCATCATGAACGATACGGTCTATGTCATTGAGGTCAATCCCCGGGCCTCCCGGACCATTCCCTTTGTATCCAAAGCCATCGGCGTACCTTTGGCCAAACTGGCCACCCAGGTCATGCTGGGCAAAACCCTGAAAGAGCTGGGGTTCACCCAGCAGGTGATCCCGCCCTACTATTGTGTCAAAGAAGCGGTGATGCCCTTTGACCGGTTTGAAAACGTGGACCCGGTTCTGGGGCCGGAGATGAAATCCACGGGAGAGGTCATGGGGATCGACATGGATTTAGGCGCTGCCGTGGCCAAATCCCAGATTGCCGCCGGCCAGAAGCTGCCGGAAACCGGTACTGTGTTCATCTCGGTCCAGGACAAGGACAAACAGGCGGCGCTGCCCGTGGCAAAAGAGTTTCACGATATGGGGTTCACCATCATGGCCACCCGGGGAACGGCCGCGTTCCTGGAAGAACACCAGGTGCCGGCCACCCCGGTGAAAAAAGTGTCAGCCGGCCGGCCCCATGTGGTGGATGCGGTGAAAAACAAGGAAATTCAGCTGATTCTCAATACCGGCGCCACCAGTCAGACCCAGCGGGACGGGTATGAAATCCGCCGGGCTGCCATTAAATACAAAATCCCTTATGCCACCACCACCGACGGCACCCGGGCCATTTTAAGTGCCATCAAGGCCTTGAAAAAAGAAACCCTGTCCGTTAAACCCATCCAGGAGTATCATAAACAAAATGTCTGACCATCTGACGCTTCCTTCCAGTGAACGCCCCAAAGATGAATGCGGGGTCTTCGGACTGTACCAGCATCCGGAAGCAGCCAAAATCACCTATTTCGGGCTGTATGCCCTTCAGCACCGGGGCCAGGAAAGTGCGGGGATCTCCGTAAACCGGGGCATCAACGACAAAATTTTTTCCCACAAAGGCATGGGCCTGGTGCCGGATATTTTTGATATGGATGACCTGGAACGGATCGAAGGCGGGTCCGCCATCGGCCATGTGCGGTACTCCACCACCGGGGATTCCGTACTGCTCAATGCCCAGCCCTTTGTGGTGAACCACCGGCATCGCTCCTATGCCCTGGCCCACAACGGCAACCTGGTGAATGCCCATATTTTAAGACGGGAACTGGAAGAACACGGCTCGATTTTCCAGACCACCATGGATTCAGAGGTGTTTTTGCACCTGTTCATCAAAAACCTGGTCAAAGGCAACTATGAAAACGCCATTCTCAAGGCGGTTTCCAAAATCCAGGGGGCCTATTCCATGATTCTTCTCACCTGCAAGGGTGAGATCATTGGTATGAAAGACCCCAATGGGTTCCGGCCCCTGGCATTGGGAAAACTCAACGGCCATTATGTGCTGGCCTCTGAAACCTGTGCCTTTGATCTGATCCAGGCAGAATTCATCCGGGAGCTGGACCCCGGAGAGATCGTCATCATCAATGAAGACGGGATCAAGAGTCTCCGGCATCCAAAAGCAGCAGCCCACAAGAGCTTGTGTATTTTCGAGTATATCTATTTTGCCCGGCCCGACTCCACCATTGACGGAAAGAACGTGTATGAAATGCGCAAAAACCATGGGCAGCGCCTGGCCCAGGAAAGCCATGTGGACGCGGATCTGGTCATGCCGTTTCCCGATTCCGGCAACTATGCCGCCATCGGATATGCCAGAGAATCGGGGATTCCCTTTGAAATGGGCATGATCCGCAATCATTATGTGGGCCGAAGCTTTATCCAGCCCACCCAGTCCATGCGGGATTTTTCCGTGCGCATCAAACTCAACCCGGTCAGGGAACTGATCAAAGGCAAAGACATCATCATTATCGAAGACTCCATCATCCGTGGCACCACCGCCAAAACAAGAGTCAGGGCCCTGCGGGAACTGGGCGTCAAAAAAGTACACATGCGCATCTCCTGCCCGCCCCACAAATTTCCCTGTTACTACGGCATTGATTTTTCTTCCAAAGGGGAATTGATTGCAGCGGAAAAAACCGAAGATGAACTGCGGGATTATCTGGGACTGGATTCGCTGCACTATCTGTCCATTGAAGGGATGCTGGAGGCATCCGGCGTGAAGGATCCGGAACTTAATTTCTGCAAGGCCTGCTTTGACGGACATTATCCGGTGCCGTTCGACCCTGAATTCACCAAGCAGTGCATGGGATAAAACATGCAGAAAAAAACCGTTGCTTTTTCCAAAGATTCATCCAATCTTTTTTTTCATATTCTGACCCGGTGCAACCTGTCCTGCGCCCACTGCTATATCAACCCGGACCAGCATGGCAGACAGACTCTTTCCATTGATACCATCCGGCAGTGGCTGGGCCTGTTTGCCCATAAAGCATCCCGGACCAACCTGATTTTTTTAGGGGGTGAGCCGACGTTGCACAGGGATCTGCCGGCTGCTGTCAAAGCAGCGGGGCAGTTTCATTTCAAGTCCATTACCATTGACACCAACGGGTTTCTTTTCCACGATATCCTGGAAAAGATCACACCCGAGGATGTGGATTTTATCTCATTTTCCCTGGATGGAGCCACTCCTGCCACCAATGATGCCATTCGGGGGCAGGGCAGTTATGATGCGGTGATCTCAGGTATTCACCGGGCACGAAAAAAAGGATTTTCCTGCTCCATGATCTATACCGTGTCTGACAAAAATTTGCATGAGCTGTCCCAAATGCCTGGGCTGGTGTCATCTTTGGATATTCACCGGTTTTTTATCCAGGTCATCGGCATGCGGGGAAAATCCGCTGCCGGCAGTACCGACACCCATCAGGTATCCAAGGACATGTGGCTGTCAGTGATTCCCGAAGTGGCCCACACCATTGCTGAAACCGGCGTCATTGTCACCTATCCCAAAGTATTTCTGGAAAAAAACGAAACATTTACCTGTGCAGGCATTGTGGCGGACAACTATTTTGTGTTTCCCAACGGCCGGGTGTACCGGTGTCCTTTGTGCGAAGATTACCCGTTGCATGCCTATACCATCCGGGACAATACCCTGGTGCCGTCTTTGCCCGTCAATGAAACCCAGCTGTTTGATCTCACCATCCCTGAAGGGTGTGTCATGAACAAAATCATCCAGCCCGGCAACCTGGATTATCTGGCAGACGGCACACCGGCCCACAGAATCGCCTGCTGCATGCTCAAGCAGGAACTCAGCCGGACCGTTTAGGTTTTTTTGGTTTTTTGCGTAATTTTTTGGGATCCCCGGCTTCATGGGTCAGAATCATCTGCCTGAGCCCTTCGGTATCTTTGGGATCCAGAAGAATCTGGGCATACTCCTGGGGGGTGACCGGCTGAATGAGAATTTCTTCATTGATCAATGCCTGGATCTGATTCAGCAGTGTTTTTTCATTGGGGCTGCAAAATGAAAACGCCTGACCTTTGCGTGTGCCCCGGCCGGTCCGGCCCACCCGGTGCACATAATTTTCCGGATTCTCCGGCAGATCATAATTGATCACATAATCCAGGCTGGGAATATCGATGCCCCGGGCCGACACATCCGTGGCAATGAGAATGCGTTCTTCTCCGGCCTTGAACCGGGCCAGTACCCGGGAGCGTTCCGCCTGATCCTTGTCCCCGTGAAGGGTGGCCGAAGCAATATGATCCCTGTCAAGGGCCCTGGCCACCCGTTCCGCTCTGACTTTGGTTCTGACAAACACCAGAATGCGCTCGTTTTCATGATCCCGGATAAACCGCCGCAGAAAAAACCGCTTGTCATCCATCTCCATTTCCACCACCCAGTGGGAAACATTTTTGGATACCGGAGAGTCCGGTGCAATCTGAATCCGAATGGCCGAAGTTCTCACCTGGGAAAACGCCAGTTTCTTGATTTCTTTGTCAATGGTGGCGGAAAAAAACAGGGTCTGGTGCCGCCGGGGCAGTTTTTTCTTGATGGCCTGGATATCTTCCAGAAACCCTTTGGCCAGCATCCGGTCCGCTTCATCCAGCACCAGGGTGTTCACCCGGGACAGGGTGATGGCCCCCTGGTTGATGAGATCAAACATTCGACCCGGCGTGGCCACCAGCACATCAATGCCGTCTTTCAGCCGGGCAATCTGCCGGTCCTGATCCACACCGCCGAAAACTGCAAACGGATTGACCCGGGTATGGCTGGACAAGGTATTGAACACGGCACCGATCTGACCGGCCAGTTCCCTTGTGGGAACCATGACAATACACTGGATCCCGGCACGGGCTCTGGACTGTTTGGACTTATGGATCCGGTCGATAACGGGAATGGCAAATGCCGCGGTTTTTCCGGTGCCGGTCTGGGCCACGGCCAGCACGTCTTCTCCCTTGAGAATGCAGGGAATGGCCTTGAACTGGATATCCGTGGGCCGTTTAAATCCGGCGGCGGCCAGATTTTTTTTTATGGCGGCTGCGATGGCATAATCTTCAAATTTCATAAATGCGTCTACACTTTCGTCAAGATACTTTTAATTGATGACTTTTTGTTTAAAATACAGATAATGGGCTTGAAACGCAACCGCCAGCAACCCATTGGATGTCTTTATCGTATTGTTTGCCTGAGATGTCAATATATACAGACAGTTCTATCACTTCCGGATACATATTTTATTCTTGACACTCCCGGGGCAAGCAGGTAAGGTGATTTATTGTTTCAGGTGCTGCCCACGCAGTCAAAAGGGAACCCTGTGAAAGTCAGGGACGGTCCCGCCGCTGTAACCGGGGATGAACGCCACACAAAACCACTGACGAGACATACACGGGAAGGGGTGGCTGGTAAAAAGATCCGGAAGTCAGAAGACCTGCCTGAACAGTTGATCGTATGCTAGCGAGGACTTGGAGTGATCAACAAAATGAGGATAAAACGGTTCCCATATCAGTGTTACTGGTATGGGTTTTTTAATGCCTTGACAACAGGATGACTCATGTTCTCCAGTATATCGGTTGCCATACCCGGAGGGAAAACAGGATATCTGGTGGTTCTGTTTTCCCTCTTCCTTCTGGGGGTCGATATACCTGCCAGGGGATGCAAAGAATGTTTCACATGAAACACATCCATACATTCCATGCAGCACCTTGGTTGATTTTCATCCCACTTCACTGTCACGTGCCGGCAAATAAAATTCAGGAGATGCCATGAAAGGATATATACAGATATATACGGGAAACGGAAAAGGGAAAACTACGGCTGCCTTGGGGTTAGCCCTGCGGGGGGCCGGGGCCGGGCTTCAGGTGTTTGTGGGACAGTTTCTCAAGCAGGGAACATATTCGGAAATCAAGGCATTATCCTTATTTGAAAATGTGACCGTGGAACAGTTCGGCATGGGCAAATTTGTCCGGGGCATGCCGTCTGAAGATGAAAAAGCAGCGGCCCGCAAGGGATATGACCGATTGTGCTCGATACTGAAAGCCAATGCCCATGATCTGGTGATCGTGGACGAAGGCAATGTGGCGGTTGCCTGCCAGCTGTTGACCGAAGATGAACTGCTGGGTCTCATGGATCTGAAACCAGATAATGTGGAACTGGTGATCACAGGCAGAGACGTATCAGCCGCAGTGATCACCCGGGCGGATCTGGTCACCGAGATGAAAGAGATTAAACACTATTATCATCAGGGTGTCACAGCCCGCAAAGGCATTGAAAAATGAACGCACCGCACATTGCCGTTCTGGGTACGGGATCGGATGTGGGCAAAAGTATTATTGCTGCAGGCATCTGCCGGTATCTGGCAGACAAAGGTCAGCGCGTGGTGCCTTTCAAAGCCCAGAACATGTCCAACAATTCCGGCATCACCCCCGAAGGCCTGGAGATCGGCCGGGCACAGATCGTTCAGGCCGAGGCCGCCCGGATCCCACCCCATGTCCTCATGAATCCCATTTTGCTGAAACCGTTTGGTGACAAACAATCCCAGGTCGTTCTGAACGGAAAGGTTCTCGGCAACCACACCGCCATGGATTACCATACCAAAAAAGAATTTTATTTTGAAAAAGCGTGTCAGGCGTTTGACGTCCTGGCTGCCGGATATGACCGCATCGTTCTGGAAGGGGCCGGATCCTGTGCCGAAATCAACCTCATGGACACAGACATTGTCAATTTCCCCATGGCCCGATATGCCGATGCCGATGTCATTTTAACCGCAGACATTCACCGGGGCGGGGTATTCGCCCAGGTGGTGGGCACCCTGGCCTGCCTGCCGGATGATTATTGTGACATGGTCAAAGGGATCATTATCAACCGGTTCCGGGGAGATATCGATTTGTTCAGACAAGGCGTGGCATGGATTGAACAGCACACGGGTAAGCCGGTTTTAGGGGTTTTGCCCTGGTATTCTCATTTTAAAATTGATGCCGAAGATTCGGTTGAAATTGAAAAAACAAATACCTTCAACTCATTTAAAAAAAACACCCCTGCTGTTGCCATTATACGACTGCCCCACATCGCCAATTTCACCGATTTTCATGCCCTGACCAGAATCCATGGCCTGCAAACGGTGTTCATTGATTCGCCAAAACAGCTGGACCGGTTTACCGCCATCATCATTCCGGGTTCCAAAAATACCCGGAATGACTTAACCTGGGTCATGGAACGGTTTGAAAATCCGTTAAATGACTTTGTGCGCAAGGGCGGCCATGTTTTCGGCATCTGCGGCGGATACCAGATGCTGGGACAATGGGTAAAAGATCCGGAGGGGCTGGAAGGTTCCCCGGGACACACCCGGGGTCTGGGACTGCTGCCGGTCCAAACCCTGCTGCAATCCCCCAAAACCACCACATTAAGTGAATTCAGACGGGGCAGTGCTTATGGCAGAGGATATGAAATTCATATGGGTACCACACAGCTGACCGGCGGCGTTCCGTTCATCCGCATTGTTTCCAGAAATGGCAACCCCGTGGATGAAACCGACGGATGCCTGGCAGACAATGGTCAAGTGGCCGGTACTTATGTTCACGGGTTTTTTGATTTCAACGCCATCATCAAAAAATGGTTTGATTTAATCGGATTGGATCATCCATTGGATTTTTCAATGGATGCGGCCATTGAAAAAGACAAGGATTACGATCAGTTGAAAAAACATATGGAAACCTATCTGAATCTGGAAACGCTGATTTAAAAAATTGTGTCATACAATGACTTGATTGTTTCAATGATTCAACCTGATCTGAAACAATGGCGTGTGCACCGCGCCTTGAGGGTGAAGCCGGCTTTTGTATAAGACAAGGCGGTTGGCCGGAAACGCATGCGAAGATGTGCGTTCAAAACGCTTGATCACAGAAATCATACCACGCACCCGGACCGGTTTTTTAATACGCGCCAAAGTAATGTGCGGGAAAAAAGGCCGGGGTTGTGCCGGAATACCCATGGCGCAAAGCTTTATTTCCAGATCCGTCACAAGCTGAATCAGATGGTCTGTCTGTCCTTGAATACCGACCCATACGATCCGGGCATTTTTGACATGGGGAAAGACGCCAATACCGCCGGCTGTCAGAGTAAATGCCGGATATGCGCCGGAAAATGCCGCCATAACAGATTGAATGGGTATCAGCAACTCTCTGGAAATCGGACCTAAAAATTTCAGTGTCAAATGAAAAATGCCCGGATTGGTCCAGGCAGCAGTCCATCCGGCTGATTTAAATTCAGACTGGATATCTGATAAAAACCGTTTGACAGAATCCGGCAACGGTATGGCAATAAACGTCCGGACAACATCTGACGATTCAGCCATGACACTTGTTTTTGAATCCGAGAAGCACCCGGTAGGGTCCCGGTGTTCCCTGGGGAACAAATGCCACACGATCCTGATCTTTGAGAACCGTTGAAAAAGGCTGGACACGGCCGTTCACAAACACCACTTCCACATCCTCGGGGGTCAGCTGCATCTGATACACCAGCATTTCAGCGGTGGTGCCGTCGGAAATGGCCAGCGAGACATTGGAAAAAGGCAAATTTTTTTGCTGAAGTTTTTTTTGTAAAAATGAAAATGCATTAAACGTAATTGTCGGCATGATTGTTCTCCTTTAAATTCATTTTATCCAATGCCTGAAATATTCTCAATTGAAAAATTATGAAACTTCTGCCTATATGTAACAAATGCGCCTTCGTTTGATCATATTGATTCTGGCAATCTTTGCTTTTTTATCCGTATCCACGGGAGGATGGCTGTTTTATTATTCTTTTCGCAAAGCCAGCGTTCAAACCGGGGAAACCCAGGCGATTGCGCAACTGAAACTGCTGACAGACCAGTTGGCAACGTCCCTTTGTGAACACATCAAATCCGTCCGGGTGCTGTCCCGGATCAAAGATCTGGAAACGGTTCTTGTGGACACAAACCTGGAAACTCTTTTCAAAGCCAACCAGATTCTGGATATGTTTACCCGATCCCTGGAACTGGATGTCAGCTATCTGATGGATCTGAAGGGCAACACCATCTGTTCGAGCAACCGGAATCAGTTCGACAGTTTTGTGGGCCATGATTTTTCTTTCAGACCCTATTTTACATCCGCCATCCAGGGGCAACCAGGCAGTTACCTCGCCCTTGGCGTCACTTCCATGAAACGGGGGGTCTATTACAGTCATCCAGTGTATCATCCGGAAAAACAGGAAATCATCGGGGTGGCCGTGATAAAATCATCCATTGAGTTTCTGGAAACCACCTTGTTTTCCAACCCGGAACATCTGCTTTTCTTTGTCAGCCCCAATGGAATCATTTTCATCAGCAATCAATCCCGATACCGGTTTAAACTGCTGTGGCCTGTGGACGATAAAACAATGGACCAGATTGCCCAGTCCCGGCAATTCGGCAACGGCCCCTGGGTCTGGTCCGGATTCCGACGGACACAGACCAAAGACCGGGTCACGGATCGAAACAATGAAGCATATTTATATACCTCTTTGTCAGTCCCTCGTTATCCCGACTGGCATGTGGTGTCTTTGAAAAATAAAAAACGCATTGAAAAGCAGTTGTCTGCCCCGTTCATCAAAGGGATCGGCCCGGGAGTGATCTTTATTTCCAGTCTAACCGGCATCCTGGTTTATTTTCTTTATCAGCAGGCTGCCAAAGAAATCAGTCAGCGAAAAACAGCCGAGGAAAAACTGAGGATCAGTGAGGAGCGATATCGACATATTTACCATAAAACGCCGATCATGCTCCATTCCATTGATACCAAAGGAAGAATTATCCGGGTGTCCGATCACTGGGTGGATGTCATGGGGTATGACCGAAGTGAGGTTATCGGCCGGCATCTGACAGATTTTTTCACTTTGGAATCCAAAAAATATGCATTGTCAAAAATCTTTCCCCGGTTTTTCAACACCGGATTTTTCAAGGATGTGCCCTATACCTATGTGAAAAAAAACAAGGATCGAATGGATATTCTTCTTTCCAGTTACGGGGTCAGAGATGAGACGGGCCGGGTGGTCCGTTCTTTGGCGGTGAGTGTGGATGTGACGGAAAAAAACCACACCCAGAAAGATCTGGAACATGCCAAGGAAAAACTAGCTCGATACTCCCATGATCTGGAAAAACAGGTGCGCCTGAGAACGTCACAACTGGAAAAAGCCCAGAAAAGCCTGAAAAATTTATCCAAAAACATCATTGCTTCCCAGGAACGGGAAAAAGAACAGCTGGCCCGGGAACTCCATGACCATTTAGGGCAGGTATTGACCGCGTTGCGCATTGATGTGATGTGGGTGAGAAACCATTTTAGATCTTCTCCGGATCAGGCCGTGGACCGGGCAGAGAAGATGAGTCTGCTCATTGACAAAACCATTCAGGATGTCAGGGATATGGCCTATCGACTCCGCCCCAGGGTGCTTGATGACTTAGGCTTGTCAGATGCACTGGAATCACTGGTATCTGATTTTGAAAAACGATCCAATGTCTCCTGTGTCTTTCGCCGGGATGTCATCCCGCAGATCGATAAAACGCTTGCCACCGCCCTTTACCGAATCGGGCAGGAAGCGGTCACCAATGCCATCCGCCATGCAGACGCCACCACCATCATCGTTGAACTGAGAACCGATGCCAAAGGCCTGGTATTGACAGTGGAAGACAACGGTATCGGCTTTAATCCAGACGAAAGCAGAACCGGATTCGGACTGGAAGGCATGATGGAACGGGCCAATTTGGCAGGCGGATGGCTGGATATTACGTCTCAAAAAGGCAGCGGAACCCGAATCACCTGCAAAGTAAACGTGGAGGGATGGTCATGATCACTGTATTGCTGGCCGACGATCACAGTATCGTCAGAGACGGATTGCGGCGGGTTCTGGAAGACAGCTCCGGCATCAAGGTCATTGCCGAAGCGTCCGATGGAGAAACCGCATTTGATCTGGCCATGACAAAACACCCGGATGTGGCTGTTATTGACATTTCCATGCCCGGCATGGATGGACTGGAAGTGGTGGCACGTATGAACAGTTACTGTCCCAAAATCCCGGTGCTTATTTTAACGATGCATGAAGAGGAACAATACGTGATCCGGGCCATGGAAGCCGGCGCCATGGGGTATGTCACCAAACAGTCTGCACCGGAGCAGCTGGTGGCGGCTGTCAAAAAAATTCATTCCGGGGGTCGGTATTTGACGGAAAAAGCCAGCGAAGCATTGGCCCTGCGTTTCATTCGGGGTGACAAAAACAAACACGCCATGGAATCTTTATCCATGCGCGAACTCCAGGTACTGCGCAAACTGGCCACGGGAAGTACGAACCGGGAAATTGCCATTACTTACAATATCAGTGTCAAAACAGTGGATACTTATCGGTCCAGGCTCTTGAAAAAACTGAACCTGAGAAACAACGCCGATCTGTCCAGGTATGCCATACAGAATCGCCTGGTGGAATTTTAATCCGACAGATTCAGCCGGGAAAAGTTGGTGAAAATTTTATTCAAGGTTGATTTGCACTGGTCCATCTCCTCGTGAGAAATCCCCTGTTCCGCTTCCACAAGCATCTCCATCACCATGGCAATTAAATCATCCCGAAAAAATTTGGCTTTGTGTGTCAGATAGACCAGTTTGCTGCGCTTGTCGGACCGGTCCGGAACACGAAGCACGATATTCTTTTTTTCCAGCACATTGAGCAACCGGGTGATGGCCGCCTTGTCCTTGACCGACACATTGGAAAGTTCCTGCTGGGTCTGTCCGTCTTTTCGGTATAAATGAACCAGGATGCTCCATTGTTCATAACTGACATCAAAGCCGGCATCCGCAAATTTTTTGGTCAGCCGTTTAATGATGGCCCGGGAAGTTCTGCCCACCAGGTAGGCAATGGATGTATCAATGACCCGTTCAAATATTTCCAGTTCCAGCGTATCCGAAGGGGCAGGTGAGAATTCAGGTGCCAATTGAGTCTGTTTCATGTATATTTTTTCCATCACCATAATAATTGTCAGCGATTTTGGTAAGTTTGGACTTAATATGACTGAAAAAAGTTGATATGGCAACTAAATTTTGATCCCCTGAACAATGGTCGTTAAAAAAAAGCCGCTTCCCTCTGAAGCATGGTTCGTTCGAGGAAAACGGCCTTTTGCCGGACAAGAACCAGCCGGATCAGGCGGCTGATTTTCTGGAAAACAGATTTTTCAATGAGGAAATCCAGATGCCGCTGAGAAACCAGGAATAGGCCCAGGTACCAAAAATAATGGCCACAAATGCCTTGACAATATCCATGGGACTGCCGTCCAGGGAAAATCCGGGCACATACCCGAAAAGAAGGGGGCCCAGATACAGGAATTTGGCAAACTTGAATGAGGTAAACGCCGTTCGCCACATATTGGCCTTGGCGATGGTGGCGCCGGCAAATGCAGCAATGCATACCGGCGGGGTGATATTGGAATCCTGGGACAGCCAGTACACGATCATGTGGGCGGCCAGCATGTTCACCCCAAGATGGGTTAAAGCCGGTACTGCCACCACCGCAGTGATCAAATACGCGGCCGTTACCGGAACCCCCATACCCAGCACGAGGGAGGCCAGGGCCACCAGCAGAATGGTCAGCAAAAGAGAGCCTCCGGCCAGTTCAATCATGATATCGGCAAAGGTCAGCACCAGGCCGGAAAAGGTCAAGACTCCGATGATAATACCGATGACACCGACGGTGGCACCGATCTTCAGGCTGTTTTCCGTGCCTTCCCTGGCAGCCTCCACAAACCGCTTGGGTCCTATACGGGTTTCCTTTTTGAAATAGGAAATAACAATACAGGAAATCAACCCTAAAATGGCGGAATAGGCCGGTGAAAATCCATACAGCATAAAAATGGTAATAATGATCAAAGGAAGGGTGTAATACCATTGTTTCTTGAAAATCTGCATGGCACTGAATTTTGATTTTTCGCCAATGACATTCTCTTTTTTTGCTTCATAATGGACCATCATAAAAACGGAAAAAAAATACATCAATGCCGGGAAAATGGCCACCAGCATGATATGAGAATAGGGCAGTCCGGTCAGCTCAGCCATGATAAAGCCGCCGGCCCCCATGATGGGGGGCATGAACATCCCGCCAATGGAGGCGGCCGGTTCGATGCCGCCGGCCACATGGGGTTTGAACCCGGCTTTTTTCATCATGGGAATGGTGAACATCCCCGTGGAAACAGTATTGGCGATAGCGCTGCCGGAAATGGAGCCAAACAGGCCAGAGGCAATGACCGACACTTTGCCGGGACCGCCGATGCGGTGGCCCACCGCTGCCAGGGGCCAGTCAATGAAAAATCTCTGGGCCCCGCATTTTTCCAGAAATGCCCCAAACAATACAAACAAAATCACATAGGTGGCCAGGACACTGGCCATGATGCCGAAAACCCCGTCACTTTTATAAAAAATGCTGATACACAATTCGGTAAACGGGGCCCCTGCATGGGAAATCAAATCCGGGGCTTTATAGCCGTAAACCCCGTACAGCAGGAGAATCACCCCCATTACCACAAAAATATTTCCCACCACCCGTCTGGCCAGTTCCACACCGATGAGCACTCCGACAACGGCAAAAACCATATCTACCTGGGTTTCCGCACCAGTTCGGTAATTAATGGTTTCAAACATGATGATCCAGTAACCAATACATGCCACAGACAATACAATCAAAATATAATCAAATACCCGGCCGATGGTCGTCTTGGATTGATAGAGCAGGAAAACAAGCACATAGGTAATAATTATATATATCCCCCTGTGATACTGGGTGGCCATGGGCTGCACCACTGCAGCCCAAGAATAGAAAAGGACCAGCGTCACTGAGCATATATCAAAAACAATCTGCTCAAATCGATTCAATTTATTGTACACAATAAACCTTCCTGTTCTCTAAAATAATTATCTCAGGCATGCTGTCGTTCCGGGAAGAACCAGCAAGGCACGGGGCAGGACCCCGTGCCTGTTATCATACATTGATGGCCGAGAAAGCTATGTTACAATACCCCTTTTTCCTTCCAGAATTTTTCAGCACCGGGATGAAACGGGGTGACAATCCCGGTGGGACCATTTTTGATGGACATATTTTTAAATGTGCTTTTCTGCTCCAGCATATGGGCAAGGCCTTCCTTTGTAAAAATGGCGGAAAGCATTTCATAAACCGCCTCTGCAGAAACATCTTTATTTGCAACCCACAATGCAGAGTCCTGAAAAGAGGGAACATCATAATCCACCCCTTTATAGGTGTTTGCAGGCACCGTCAACTTGGCAAAATAGGGATATTCTTTATAAAAATTCGTGGCTTTGGCATCTGCATCCAGATCAACCATGGCAATATCATTGGTCTGGGCAGCCATCATCACAGCGCCGGAAGGAAATGCGGTGAACAGCCAGAAAGCGTCCAGCTGGTTGTTGCCGAATGCCTGGGCCGCATCATTATACCCCATGGCATTTCTTTCAATTTTGTCCCACACCCCCATATGAGTGAAGAAAAGTTCACAATTGGCAAATGCGCCGGAACCGGCATTGCCCACACCGACTTTTTTGCCCACCAGGTCTTTTGTGCTCTTGATGCCGGAACCGGCACGCACAATCAACTGGCCCGGTGCACCGTATAACCAAGCAACCGCCATGACATTTTCGTATTTTGTGGTATCATTTTTCATCCTGCCGTTGCGGCCGAGATACACATGACCGGAATACACCACGCTCATATGCTGGCGGCCGGCATCGGTTTTCCGCAGATTTTCCACAGAGCCCGCTGACGACTGTGCCTGGACTTTGAAATCAGCCATTTCTTTAATGGGCTTGTACACCTGGATGGCATTGGCCACTACCTGAAAAGTACCGCCGGCAGGCCCGCCGCCGAACACAATTCTTTCCTTGGCAAATGCGGCCTGAGAAAATACCATGGAAACCACAGCGATCAATCCGATGATCAATAGATGTTTTGCTTTCATACAATTCTCCTTACAGTGATTTGGGGTTAAAAGAACGAACAGGTATATATTTCTTCTTGAACACACTACCAATATGAAAATACAGGGTCAATTAGAAGATTTCTGATTATGCTGTAGTATTTTTTCTTACAAAAAAGAAAAAATGGGGGGCCAGCAAATCAAAACCGGTTTTCAGTAATCACCTGATCGATGCCGGTAAAAAGATGGGAAAACCGTTTCCCGTTCCGGGAGTGGATTTTATAATACTGCAGACAGGTTTCAACGATGGCCAGCACCTGGTCGCGGGAATACAGGCCCGGCATTTCCATGGCCAGACGGGGATGCCGGCCCAGCCGTCCCCCCAGCTGAATACGAAACCCGGATTGATCCGGTAAAAGCGTCTGGCTTGGGCAGACATGGACACATTTACCGCATCGCTGGCATTGATTCATGCCAATCACCGGTTTTTTGTCTCCTTCCGGGCTGTCTGTCAATCGGACGGCCTGATCCGGACATGCCTGAACACAGGCATTGCAGCCGCTGCAGTCGTTATCCCCCACTCCTGGAACGACCGCTCCGATGATGCCGATATCCGCTATCTGGGGCCGGGAACAGGCATTGGGGCAATCACTGAGGGAGATACGGAATGCATGGTGGGACTTTATATTCTCTCCCAGAGACCTTCTCAGAAATCCCGGAATGTCCGCCTGCGCCAGCAGGCGGGTCAATTCCCCGGCAAGGTCTGCCGTGGAAAGGGCGGCATGGGGACACCCTCTGCCGCCGGAACAACCCGTCACCACAGACCCGGTTTCCGGCCCTGTTCTACCGGTAACGGTCATGAAAGGATCTCTCCCCGGGCGCTGATCGTCACCTGTGAAAAAGGAATATCCATGCCGCTGTTTTCCAGTGCTTTCTTGATGATATGGGGAAGTCCGGAACAACAGGGGACTTCCATGATCACAGCCGTGATGGTTTTGATGCCCGATTTTTTGAACACATCCGTCAATTTATCCACATATCCTTGGGTATCATCAAATTTGGGACACCCGATCATCACCGCCTTGCCTGCCAGAAAATCCCTGTGAAACGACGGATAAGCTACGGGCACACAATCGGCGGCAATCACCAGGTCCGCATCTTTCAAAAACGACGCACCGGCCGGTACCAGGCGAATCTGAACCGGCCAGTGTCCCAGAGCGGAAGGACCGCCGGAACCGGTCACCCGGGGCTGATTGGCACAGTCGCATGACGTGTCGGAAAAAGTTTTCAAGGCTGCGGACGGGCAGCAGCCGGTCATGACCGGTTTTCTCTGTCCTGCCGATTTTTCGGTTTGGGCCTGTTGTTTGAGCAGTTCATGAACCGCTGCTTCATCAAATTCTTCGGCTTCTCTTTCCACAATATGCAACGCATCCTGAGGACATTCACCGAGACAGGCCCCTAAGCCGTCACAATATTTGTCTGAAATAACACGTGCTTTGCCGTTCACAATCTGAATGGCGCCTTCTGCGCAAGACGGCACACAATTGCCGCACCCATCACATTTTTCATCATCGATTTCAATTATTTTTCTAAGTACTTTCATGATTCTGTTCCCTTATAATTATGTATCGTTTATACGCTGTGGATTATCATCCTTTTTGGATCAAGATCTGACGAGCCAGGTCTTTTCCCGCATCCGTCAGATAAATGCCATCGATTTTCCGGGCCAGGGTGTCTGCATCGATCTGATCTTTTCCCCGGCAGTCTTCCATATTTGCTAGCATGTCCGCATCATAGACCGCTTTAAAATTAATGGTTTCCGAATTTTTGGGATGGTGATGGTGTGAAATGATGTCGCACACCTCGGTGATCAGCTTTTCCTTGGCCCCCAGATCTCCCAGAATTTTTACGGCCACGGGCGGGCCTTCGATGTGCTGATATTTTGCTTCGGCTGACCCATATTTTTCTTCCGCATTTTTGATGCCGATATCATGGAGATACGCGGCACAAAGCACCACCGCCAAATTGGCTTTTTCTTTTTTACCTATTTTCTCCGCATACCGGGCCACCCGTCCGGCATGGCCGATCCGTTTGAAATCCGTACCAAAATACTGTTTCATCTTCACCGCCACCCGATCTTTCAACAGATCTTCCTGCTGGGCCACAAACTCTTCCGGTAATGTGCCCAGGCATTGTTCCGCATACTTGCAATATGCCGCACACCCGAAATCCATTTTCGGATTCACAATTTTCTTGTTGCAATGCCCGCATCGCCGGGTGGCATCATCCTTGAAAAATTCCATGGGATGTCCGCATTCCGGACATTGGGTTTCAAAAATCGCGTTCTGGTCCCAGTACTGGGTATCTTGTCCCGGACATTTCATACGCCACCTTCCTTCTTATTATTGATTTGTTTATCGATTCATTCATCCGGCAATCTGCTTTACAATCTGATGCAAACCTACTATAAAACGAAATGAAATACCTTGATCTGAATCAAGGGGATCATTTATTTTTGGCGATTTTTAAAAAAGTGTCAATGGCCGCGGATCGTTCATCAAAAATACAGGAGCTGTGACCGGTATCGATATTTTAAAGACCATTCCCCTTTTTTCCGGATTATCTGAAGATCAGTTAAAAATCCTTTCCGGCATTGCCGTCCGACTGACGTTCAAACGCGGAGACATGATTTTTCACGATGGTGACAAAGGCGATGGCATCTATATTGTCGAAACCGGAAAAATAAAAGTCTTCAAACTGTCTCTGGATGGCAAAGAACAGATTCTCCATATTTTCGGCCCGGGTCACACGTTCGGAGAAGTGCCGGTATTTCAGGGCAAGAGCTTTCCCGCTTCATCCATGACCCTGGAACCCTCGGATATTATTTTTTTACCCAGAGACCGGTTTGTGGAATTGATCACCACCACTCCGGCCCTGAGCATGAACATGCTGGCCGATCTTTCCAAACGGCTGCGGGCTTTTACCATCCAGATCGAAGCGCTGAGCCTCAAGGAAGTGCCGGCCCGGCTGGCCGCCTATCTATTGACATTATCCAAAGAACAGAAAAACCCTGTCCAGGTACGTCTTCCCATCTCCAAAGCCCAGCTTTCCAACCTGATCGGTACCACACCGGAAACCATCTCCAGAATGCTCAAAAAAATGGGGGATACCGATTTAATACTAGTGCAGACAAAGACCATCGACATCCTGGACAAAGAAGGCCTGATCGAACTGTCTGAATCCGGCCGATTGCAATAACCGGTTTGACAGGGTTCAAAGGCTGTTTTTTACTGGACTATCCGTCATTGTCATGTCATAATTTGTTCATATGAAATTTCAATCCAAAGTATGGGTCACTTTGGATTGAAATTTCATTCAACAATCACAACCATTTAGACAACAACCGTTCTTTAAAAATCTTTGTCACATGTCCAATCATCTTGCCAAGGAGGAATTACATGGGAAAATTACTGAGAATCAACACCAAAGAAAAAACGTTCACTTTTGAAGAGACACCTGATACGTATGCCGGTTTAGGGGGAAGGGCCCTGACATCCAAAATGATTCTGGATGAGGTGCCGGCCACCTGCCATCCGTTGGGAAAAAACAACAAACTCATCTTTGCTCCCGGAGTGCTGTCCGGATCTCCGGCCGCAGATTCAGGAAGGCTTTCCGCCGGCGCCAAATCGCCGTTGACCGGCGGGATCAAGGAAAGCAACGCCGGGGGACTTGTGTCCCAGAAACTGGCAAAGCTGGGGATCACGGCCCTGGTTCTGGAAGACAAACCCGAAGGCAACGATTACAGCCTGATCAAAATTGACAAAGACGGCGTATCCATCGAATCCGCAGAAGATCTGGTCAAAAAAGGCAATTATGCCGTCATGGAAACCCTGTGGGATAAATACGGCAAAAACGTCGGCGTCTTAAGTATCGGCCAGGCCGGTGAACAATGTCTGAAAGGCGCGTCCATCAACCAGGCGGACATGAACGGCCGTCCCGGAAGGGCCCATGGCAGAGGGGGCTTGGGTGCGGTCATGGGATCCAAAAAAATCAAGGCCATCGTGGTGGATGATTCTGGTGCATCCCGGTTGGAAATCAAGGATCCCGAGGCGTTCAAGGCGGCCAACAAACGGTGGGTGGAGATGCTCAGAAACCATCCGGTGACCGGTGAAGGCCTGCCGGCTCTGGGCACTGCCGTGCTGGTGAATGTCATCAACGAAGCCGGAACTTTGCCCACCAAGAACTTCCGTTCCGGCCGGTTCGAACATGCCCAGGCCATTTCCGGCGAAACCATGGCGGAAACCATTGAAAAACGTAACGGCATTACCACCGAAGCCTGCCACCCCGGATGTGTGATCAAATGCTCCAATGTCTATCATGGCAAAGACGGCAATTTCCTGACCTGCGGGTTTGAGTACGAAACCATATGGGCCTTTGGTGCCCATACCACTATCCAGGATATGGACCAAATTGCCACCCTGGATAAAATGTGTGATGATTTCGGTTTAGACACCATTGAAACCGGGGTTACCATCGGGATTGCCATGGAAGGCGGCATGATTCCCTGGGGTGACGGCCAGGCCGCCATCGATCTGTTGTCCAAAGTGGGGGAATACGCGCCCGAAGGCAAAATCATCGGAAACGGAGCCTTGTTCACCGGAGATGCCTTAGGCGTGGACCGGGTCCCGGTGGTGAAAAAACAGGCATTGCCGGCCTATGACCCCAGAACCTGCAAAGGGGTCGGCGTCACCTATGCCACCACACCCATGGGTGCGGATCATACTGCTGGATATGGAGTCACCGCCAATATTCTGAGCGTCGGCGGCACCATTGATCCCCACAAAAATGAAGGCAACATCGAACTGTCCCAGGGACTGCAGATCGCCACCGCAGCCATAGATGCGGCCGGACTCTGCCTGTTCGTAGCTTTTGCTGTCCTGGACAATGAAGACGGACTGCCCACCATTGCCCAGATGCTCAATGCCAGGTACGGGTTGAACCTGACCCCGGATGATATTATGGAACTGGGAAAATCCATTCTCAGAAATGAAAAGGAATTCAACAAAAAGGCCGGTTTTACTGAAATCGACGACCAGCTGCCGGAAATGTTTAACGAACCGGTGGCCCCGCACAATGTCCCGTGGGACTTCACCATTGAAGACCTTCAGAAAACCCTGAACTTCTAGATTTTAAGGTTTTCACTTCTGACCCTTGCATCAGGGCGAAAAAAATTTTCGCCCTGATGTGATTTTCTGGATTTCTCCTGCCTGTTCTGATATATCTGTCCTGCAATATTAAAAATGAGCCAGTTTTTAAAAAACTAAATAAAATCGAGCCTTATTTATCATGAAATTGTTTGAATATCCATCCGCAGATGCACAGTCACGTGTCCGGAACATCATTGATCGAGGTCTGGGGTTTTCCAAAGCCGATTATGACAATGTACAAGCGTTTATCGATGATGTCAGAACCCGGGGAGACGAGGCCCTGGTGGCATACACCAACCAGTTTGATTCCGGGGCTGTCACTCAGGATACGCTGAAAGTGACGGATGCCGAATTTGACCATGCCCTGGCATCCGTGGACCCTCAATTTCTGGACACCCTGAAACGGGCTATTGATCAGCTCACCCGGTTCCATGAAAAACAAAAACAGAACGCATGGATCGACACCCCGAGAAACGGCGTCTTAGTGGGACAGCTGGTTCGTCCGGTCGGCGCTGTCGGCATTTATGTCCCCGGAGCCAAAGGCGGGAAAACCCCGCTGGTGTCCTCCGTGCTCATGGGAGGAATCCCTGCAAAAGTGGCGGGTGTGTCCACCATTGCTTTGATGACCCCGCCCATGGAAAATGGTGAAGTCAATCCCCATATTCTGGCAGCGGCTTCAAAAGTGGGCATTACTTCGGTGTTCAAGGCCGGCAGTGCCTGGGCCATCGCTGCTCTGGCTTACGGTACCCGGCAGGTGCCCAAAGTGGATGTCATTGTGGGGCCAGGCAATATTTATGTGACGTTGGCCAAAAAAATCGTGGCCGGCACCGTGGGCATCGACATGATCGCCGGGCCCAGCGAAATCCTCATCATTGCGGATCACACGGCCAACCCTGAATTTGTGGCTGCGGACCTGCTGTCCCAGGCCGAACATGATGCCATGGCCTCAGCCATTCTGGTGACCGATTCAAGAGAACTTGCCGAACAGACCGCGTCAGCCCTGGAACGGCAACTCAGCGCGCTGGCAAGACAGGATACGGCCCGGCAGTCCATTGACAACTTCGGCGCCATCATGCTGGTGCCGGACATCGAAACCGGCATTGACCTGTCCAATCAGCTGGCGCCGGAGCATCTGGAACTGATGGTGTCTGCCCCTTTTGATTATATCGACCGGATCCAGAATGCCGGGGCCCTGTTTTTAGGACATTATACCCCGGAACCCATGGGTGATTATATCGCCGGTCCCAATCATGTGCTGCCCACAGCCGGCACGGCCCGGTTCTCTTCGGCCCTGAGCGTGGACCATTTCATCAAAAAAACCAGCCTGATTCACTATTCCAGAACCGCCTTTGACAACGACGCAGAAGATGTGATCCGGCTGGCAGAGATTGAAGGATTGACCGCCCATGCCAATTCCGTGAAAATCAGAAAATAATTGACTCACAAGCGGTTTTTAAACTATATTGGTCGATTGTATGAAAAATTGGCAAAAACCCCATACATGAAGACTTAAACCATGCAGACCATTCGAGGGTTCAGAGACATCCTGCCGGAACAGATCCGGCTGTGGCAGAAAGTTGAAAATCTGGCTATTGAACTGTTCAACGCTTATGGATACCAGGAAATCCGCATCCCGGTTCTGGAAAAAACCGGGTTGTTTGCCCGGAGCATCGGAGAAACCACCGATATTGTCGAAAAAGAGATGTACACCTTTGACGACCGGAACGGAGACAAGCTGACGTTGAGGCCGGAAGCCACCGCTTCCATCTGCCGGGCCTATATCCAGCACAAACTGTATGCCACGGAACCGGTCAGAAAATTTTACATGACCGGCCCCATGTTCCGGCGGGAAAGACCCCAGAAAGGACGGTACCGCCAGTTTTATCAAATTGATGCCGAGGTGTTCGGTGTGGATTCCGCCTATGTGGACTGTGAACTGATTTTTCTGCTCCACCAGTTGTTCAACCGATTGGGGCTTACCGGACTGACCGCCCAGATCAACAGTCTGGGATGCCCGGAGTGCCGACCAAAGTTTACCCGGGCATTACTGGATTTTCTGGAAGAACGGAATCAGGATCTATGTGAGGTCTGCACCCGACGGATGACGCGAAACCCGCTGCGGGTTCTGGACTGCAAGGTACAGACCTGCCAGGCAGCCCTGACAGGTGCGCCGGCCACGGTGGATCACCTGTGTCCGGCCTGTGAAGACCATTTTAATATCGTGAAAACCACCCTGGAAAAACAGGGGGTGGATTTTTCGGTGGATAACTCTTTGGTGCGGGGACTGGACTATTACACCCGTACAGCCTGGGAAATTCAGACCACCAGCCTGGGCGCCCAGAGCGCTGTGGCCGGTGGCGGCAGATATGACGGTCTGGTCAAACAACTGGGCGGACCTGACACCCCTGCCATTGGATTTGCCATCGGCTTCGACCGGCTGGTGGAAATCATGGAACAACTGACACCCATGCCGGCAGACCCCGGACCGGACATGTTCATTGTGGCGCTGGGCGATGCTGCCATGGATATGGCCTATCACCTGTCCTGCGACCTGAACCAGGCAGGCATTAAAACCGACACGGACTTCAGGGGAAAAAGCCTGAAAGCCCTGATGAAACGGGCGGACAAGCTCAATGCCCGGTATGTACTCATTGCCGGTCAAACGGAACTTAACGACAATGCACTGATTCTTCGTAACATGAAAACCAAAGAACAGATCTCTATCTCCATGGACCGACTGGTTCCTGAAATTGAAGCTGTGTTGAAACACAAATAACCCATATTAAAATATAGAGGACAGACCCGGTGAGTGATTTATTAGGAAATATGAAACGAACCCATTTTTGTGCCGATCTTCGGGAAACAGACATTGACAGCACCGTGGTGCTGATGGGATGGGTCCAGCACCGCCGGGACCATGGCGGGGTCATTTTTGTGGACCTTCGGGACCGGGAAGGCATCACCCAGGTGGTCTTCAATCCGTTGATTTCACCAGCGGTTCATGAAAAAGCCCAGGAGGTTCGAAGCGAATTTGTTTTAGGGATCAAAGGAAAAGTGACAGCCCGTCCTGCAGATATGCGTAATCCCAAGATGGCCACAGGCGCCATAGAGATCCTGGTGGAAGAGCTTAAAATATTTTCTAAAGCCAGAACTCCGATTTTTCTGATTGAAGACCGGGTGGAAGCCTCAGAAAACATCCGGCTTCAATACCGGTATCTGGACCTGAGACGTCCCCAGCTCAAGCACAATATCCTGGCCCGTCACAAAGCCACCATGGCCATCCGAAACTACCTGGATCACAACGGATTCATCGATATTGAAACCCCTTTTCTGACCAGGTCCACACCGGAAGGGGCCCGGGATTATCTGGTTCCCTCCCGGGTCAATCCGGGTCAGTTTTATGCCCTGCCCCAATCGCCCCAGCTGTTCAAACAGCTGCTCATGATCAGCGGTTTTGACCGGTATTACCAGATCGTCAAATGCTTCCGGGACGAGGACCTGCGGGCGGATCGTCAGCCGGAATTCACCCAGATCGACATGGAACTGTCTTTTGTGAATGAAGAACAGATCATGGAAATGGCTGAAGGGCTGATTACGGCGATTTTTAAAAACGTGTTGAATTTGGACCTGGTAACTCCTTTTCCCAGACTCACCTATTCCCAGGCCATGGATCGTTTCGGCCTGGACCGGCCGGATCTGCGGTTTGGTCTGGAACTGGTGAATGTTTCCGATATTGTTGAACACACCGGGTTCAAACTGTTTTCCAGCGTGGTCAAAAGCAACGGATTGGTCAAAGCCATCAATGCCAAAGGCTGTGCATCCTTTACCCGAAAACAGATTGACGAACTGACGGAATTTGCCGCTGTGTACCGGGCAAAAGGTCTGGCCTGGATCAAGATCAAAAATGATCAATGGCAGTCGCCCATTGCCAAATTCTTCACAGATGATGAAAAACAGTCCCTGACAGACCGTCTGGATCTGGAACCGGGAGATATCGTGTTTTTTGTGGCAGACCAGCCTGTCATTGCCAACGAAGCTCTGGGTCAGCTGAGAAATGAGCTGGCCCGCCGCCTGAAACTGATTCCGGAAGATCAGTTTTCATTCACCTGGGTGACTGATTTCCCGCTGATGGAATACGATGAAACAGAAAAAAGGTATCAGGCCCTGCATCACCCGTTTACTGCTCCCAATGAAACAGACATTCCCAAACTGGACACCGCCCCCCTTGAGGTCAACTCCCGGGCCTATGACCTGGTGCTCAACGGCATTGAAATCGGTGGCGGCAGCATTCGTATCCATGATACAGGGCTTCAGGAAAAGGTATTGAGCTGTCTGGGCATATCACCGGAGCAAGCCCGGGAAAAATTCGGATTTCTTTTGGATGCCCTGGATTCCGGTGCCCCTCCCCACGGGGGGATCGCTTTTGGCCTGGACCGGCTGATCATGCTTTTGTGCCGGGAAGAATCCATCCGGAATGTCATTGCCTTCCCCAAAACCCAGAAAGCCACCTGTCCTTTGACCGAAGCACCTTCCACTGGGTCGCCGGCTCAGCTGCTGGAACTGGGCATCCGTACAACCCATGTCGGGGAATGACCCGTTTTTCCATTTAAAATATAAAATAAAGCCCGTCGGGAAATAAGTTTCCCGACGGGCAAATGAAATAGAAATACAGTGATATTACGCCCGTTTTCGTTTGACATGAAGAATGGGGGTATTAAACACCAAAGCCGACACATCGTCATCCCGCTTGACTTTCAACTCCAATGCGTCTTTGTCAATCTCGAAATATTTTGAAATCACGTCCACAATGTCCTGCTGGAGATCTGTCAAAGTGGTGTCGTTGACTTCGAGTTTATCATAAATCAAAGAAAATTGGAGACGTTTTTTGGCGGCATCCTTACTGTTATTTTTTCCGGTGAACCGTTTCAATAATCCGCTGAGCATGCAACTTCTCCTTCTTATTTTAACCCGAAAGTCTTGCTTATTTTTTGCCACATACTGGTTTTATAAACCGGCATTTCAATGGGCAGATCTTCTTCTCCGTTCAATCGCCTGGCAATCCGCCGGAATGCAGCCCCGGCTTTTGAATCATTTTGCAGTACCAGCGGGGCTCCGGTGTTGGAAGAAATCAACACTTTTTCATCCATGGGAACCAGTCCCACCAGGTCGATGGACAGCACTTCCATCACATCATCATGACTGAGCATTTCTCCACGCGTCACCCGGGCCGGCTCGATGCGATTGACGATCAGCTTGGGATTCAAGGACCGGGCATACAGCAATCCGATAACCCGGTCCGCATCCCTGACAGCGGACACATCGGGCGTACAGATCACCAGGGCTTCATCCGCTGCCACCACTGAATTTTCAAACCCCCGTTCAATCCCGGCGGGTGAATCCATGATAATATAATCAAACCGGGACCGCAGCTGCTTGGCGACCCGTTCCACGCCTGCCGTGGTCAGCACATCTTTGTTATCACTCTGGGAAGCGGGAATCAGAAACAGATTTTCAATCCGTCTGTCCCTGATGGCTGCCTGTTCCACTTTACAGCGGTCCAGGACCACGTCCACAATATTGAAAACGATCCGGTTTTCCAACCCCATGACCACATCCAGGTTCCGCAGTCCAATATCCATGTCCACGATGGCCACCCGATTTCCTTCAAGGGCCAGGGCAGCTCCGATGGAAGATGTCGCCGTTGTTTTTCCCACACCGCCTTTTCCGGATGTGACAACAATGATTTTACCTTGCAAATCAACACCTCAACTGTTTAAAGTATAAATTAAACGACCGCCGGCCAGGGCAGTTTCCGGAACGGATTCATTTTCATATAATCTTGTACCAGAATACCGCCATCCCTGATACTGGCGAATACCGGCACAGTATGACAGGCTTCTTCACTGCCGGTGACCGTGACGGTGGCAATCTTTATGACTGTGGGTTCAAAGGCAAGGGCGAACACAATGGCATCTTCGTTTTCCGGATTCCCTGCCTGCACTTTTCCTGCCAGTCGTCCTAAAACAATAATATCTTTACCCGCAATAATTTCAGCTCCGGGATTCACATCTCCGAAAATAACCACATGCCGGGTAGTTTCAATTTTCTGACCGGAACGAACCCTGCCTCTGAGCATCAGTACATCGCTGCGGTGATGGTTCCACCCCCTGGAAAGGTCCCGCTGCCGTATTCTCCGGGTAGGAGCAGATGGTTTCTGGGGAGAGGTTGTTACCCGTCCCACCTCGAATTTTTCAATTAATCTGGTTTTGATCAGGGACAAAAAGTCTTCATGACCCTGGGCATCTCCCATGTCTATGACGACATTGGCATTGACCGCCAGATGTTTCAATTTTTCAAACAGCTTATCTATTTCAGCGATCAATTCAACCTGGGGACGGGAAATATCCAAGGTAACCCATAACCCGCCGCCAACGCCCTTAAGTTTGACAGGTGCCGCGTTTTCAAAATTTATCATAATATCGGTTCAGTAATGCCTTTTTCTCCTGCTTAAATAGTCAGCAGATATATAAGAGATCCATTATATCCTGTCAAGGAAGGAATCCCTCATCGTCTTTTTACACAAATTTAAAAACCCCGAATGAAAAACAGACTTTTTTTCATTGACACCGGGACAACAAAGCCTATAATACGCAGGCACAGGGTGTTCTTTTGTATAGAAACAATCGTCGGGGTTGTGTTTTATATTGCCCTCCCTTGCAAATGCTGATAAAACGCCTAAAGTTGGAGGTCATAGCATGCTAATCGTAATGAAAAAAAGCGCAACGGATCATCAAATCCAGGTTGTTGTTGCAGCGGTTGAAAAAAGAGGTTATACCGCCAGGCCCATTCCCGGAGGAGATCGGGTTTCCATCGGAATCCTGTATAACGACGGCTCTGTGGATGCCGGCCACTTTCTGGGATTCGATGGTGTAAAGGAGGTCATTCCGGTGACAAAACCCTATAAGCTTGTCAGCCGGGAATTCAGACAGGAAAATACCCAGATCTGCGTTGGGGAAGCGATTTTCGGCAACGGCACCATGCCGGTCATTGCCGGTCCCTGTGCGGTTGAAAGCCTGGATCAGGTGCTGACCATTGCAAAAGCTGTCAAGAAAGCGGGCGCCACACTGTTCAGGGGCGGGGCATTCAAGCCTCGAACGTCTCCTTATTCTTTTCAGGGGCTAGGACCGCAGGGACTGGAATATTTAATCCGTGTCAGAGAGGAAACCGGACTGCCCGTGGTAACCGAGGTGATGGATGTGGAAACATTTGACATGGTGGAAGCCAGTGCCGATGTCATCCAGATCGGCACACGGAACATGCAGAACTTCACCCTGCTGCGGCGGGCGGGAAAAGCGAAAAAACCGATTATTCTGAAGCGGGGCATGTCTGCCATGCTTCAGGAATGGCTCATGGCGGCGGAATATATCATGGAAGAAGGAAACGCGAATGTGATTCTGTGCGAGCGCGGGGTCCGGACGTTTGTTCGACACAGCAGAAACACTCTGGATCTGTCCGTGGTGCCGGCAGTAAAAAAAGAAAGCCATTTGCCCATTATCGTGGATCCCAGCCATGCAGCCGGTGTCAGAGACCTGGTCATTCCCCTGGCCTGTGCTTCTGCGGCACTCGGAGCGGACGGCCTGATGATAGAGGTTCATAATCATCCGGAAGAAGCCCTGAGTGACGGAGGCCAGTCGCTGTATCCGGACCAGTTTGAACAAACCATGAAAAAACTGACCGATATCCGTATCGTGATTGAATCATCGTGATAAAGACGTATCATATCACGGGCCAGCAGGGCGCTTCAGAGATTCATGTGGGAGCGAAACTGGCCGATATTGCCGCTTATCTTCCGGATCAGCCCCTGGTGATCATCACTGATCACAACATCAAGGCACATTATGCCCATGCCTTTCCTGAAGCACCGGTGATATGCATCGGTACCGGAGAAAAGATCAAAACCCTGACCACCGTGGCGTTCATCTTGAATCAGCTCATGGAACTGGGGTGTGATCGATCGGTTTTCATCTTAGGCATCGGCGGCGGCATTGTCTGTGATATCACAGGCTTTGCTGCTTCTGTTTTCATGCGGGGGGTGGCGTTCGGATTTGTCTCCACCTCTTTGCTTTCTCAGGTCGATGCCAGTGTCGGGGGAAAAAACGGGGTGAATGTTTCTGAGTACAAAAACATGGCCGGTGTATTCAATCAGCCCCGGTTTGTGATCTGCGACCCGTCAATGCTCACCACGTTGCCGGCACCTGAAATTTCCAATGGCCTGGCTGAAATTGTTAAACATGCGCTGATTGCGGATACTGACATGCTGACTTTTCTGGAAAAAAATCAAAAAAAAGCATTGGCCCTGGATCCGGAAATCATTTTTCACCTGATATCCCGTTGCGTGGCCATCAAAGCCCGGGTGGTACAGGAGGATGAAAAAGAATCCGGAGCCCGACGAAAACTGAACTTCGGCCATACCTTAGGCCATGCCATTGAAAAAATGGACCCCTCCGGCCATGGCAAAGCGGTCTCCCGGGGCATGGTTGCTGCCGCACGGTTTTCATGCGACAAAAAACAGCTTTGTGTCCGGGATACCGATCGAATCATTCGCCTGCTCCAGGGATTGGGGCTGCCCACTGATCTGAATTATGCGGCGGATAAAATCGATAGCGCCGTCAAACAGGATAAAAAAAAACAGGGAGACCGTCTGTTTTTTGTTTTTTTAGAAGCCCTCGGGTCCGCCCGGGTGGAAAATATTCATTTAAATGAGATCACCGCCTTTATCCAAGAGCACTTTGTCTCTTGATCCAGACCAGAATCTATGAACAATTTCAGTTTTTTCTTGACAATTGATTATTGATCCTATTTAATTATTCGGATGAATAAAATAAAGGAAATCAATGTGGACCGGTTCACCCAATTGTGTAAAGCCCATGGGCTCAAGGTCACGCCTCAGCGGGTTGCCGTTTACAAGGCCCTCAAAAAGGCAACCGATCATCCCTGTGCAGACAAAATCCATAAACAGCTTCTCACGGATTTTCCAAACATCTCATTGGATACGGTGAACCGCACCCTGCTCACCTTTGCCAGAATACGTATTATCGATGTCGTGGAAGGACAGGGAGATCCCAGGCGGTTTGATCCCAACCTGGATGAGCATCACCATTTTTACTGTCTGTCTTGCAATACCATCATTGATTTCCATGATCCGGAACTGGAACATATTCAACTACCGGATGACATCACCCGTTCATTCACAATCACCGGAAAACGGCTCTGCCTGACCGGATATTGTGCCCGTTGCCGAAACCATGCGCCCGACAAGGTTACGGCAGTTGGATAACGTCTTAATTTTTTAGTTACATTTTCAAGGAGAAAAAAATGAGCTCATTAAAAGGAACACAGACTGAAAAAAATCTTTTAACCGCTTTTTCCGGTGAATCCCAAGCCAGAAACCGGTACACCTATTTTGCCAGTGCCGCTAAAAAGGAAGGATATGTTCAAATTTCAGACATTTTTACGGAAACCGCCAACCAGGAAAAAGAGCATGCCAAAAGATTGTTCAAATTCCTGGAAGGGGGGGAAGTTGAAATCACTGCTGCGTTTCCGGCAGGTGTCATCGGCACCACACTTGAAAACCTGAAAGCCGCGGCTGAAGGCGAGGCGTATGAATGGAACGAAATGTATCCGGAATTTGCCGCCACTGCCAGAAAAGAAGGATTTGATGCAATTGCCGCCGTGTTTGAAGCCATAGCGGTTGCGGAGAAACAACATGACAAACGATATAAAGATCTGGCAGCCAATATTGAAGCCGGCAAAGTCTTTAAAAAAGAGGCACCGGTCACCTGGCGGTGCCGCAACTGCGGCTATCTGCATGAAGGCGCTGAAGCCCTGGACATGTGCCCGGCATGTGCCCATGAAAAAGCCCATTTTGAGGTACTGGGAGAAAACTGGTAATTTCCATTTACCGAACCGGTGGATTCCGATATCTGATCGATCTTGATAAACCAGGCCCCGGCCCTGTTACTACAGGGTGTCGGGGCCTGAAAATTTCCCCCGATGGGAAACCGGACGACAAATATCACACCCACCCATTCACTATTTGACAAATATCCCTGGTGCACCTATATTTATCAGTATCGTGCATGATTGATTCATGCACGGTTTCTTGTTAACCCATTAACAACGATTAGGACACAATCATGACCGATAAAATCATTGAAATTGACGACGATGGATTCGAAGGAAACGTGTTGAAATCTGAAAAACCAGTCATGGTCGATTTCTGGGCACCCTGGTGTGGCCCCTGCAAAGCCATCGCACCCACAGTTGAGGCATTGGAAGAAACCTATGGTGATCAGATGACGTTCGCCAAAATAAATGTGGATGAAAATCCCCTCAGCCCCAGCAAATATGGGGTTCAGGCGATCCCCACCCTGATTTTTTTCAAAAATGGTGAAATCGCGGATCAGATCACCGGGATGGTTGCCAAGGAAAAACTGGAACAAACCATCAAGAAAATCCTGTAAGGAGAGCATGGCATGAGCGCTTTCGATTATGATCTTGTAATTATCGGTGCCGGTCCGGCCGGACTTACCGCCGGACTTTATGCTGCCAGAGCCAGACTGAATGTGCTGCTCTTAGAAAAAGCCGTTCCCGGAGGACAAATCATTGTCACGGACTGGATTGAAAACTATCCCGGATTCCCCGAAGGAATCAGCGGGTTTGATCTGGCTGAAAAAATGAAAATTCAGGCGGATGCATTCGGCTTGAAGATGGATACGGCTGAAGTGCATTCTATGGCTTTGACACCGGATGTCAAGGAAGTGGTGCTTCAGGACAAACGGATCAAGGCCAAAAGTCTGATTATTGCTTCGGGTGCATCTCCAAAAAAACTGGGCATTGGTGAAGACCGGTATATGGGCAAAGGCATTTCTTTTTGCGCCACCTGCGACGCTCCTTTTTTCAAGGAAAAAACCGTGGTGGCTGTCGGGGGGGGAGACACAGCGGTACAGGAAGCAATTTATCTGACAAAATTTGTTAAAAAAGTGTATCTGCTCCATCGCAGGGACGAGTTGCGGGCCACCAAAATTCTCCAGGAAAGAGCCTTTGCCAACGATAAAATCGAAATTCTCTGGGATACGGTTGCCACCGGTGTTGACGGATTTTTCGGTATTGAAGGGGTGCACGTGAAGAACGTCAAAACCGGAGAGGAAAAAACATTAAAAGCTGATGGGTGTTTCATCTGGGTGGGGACACTGCCCAACACGGACTTTTTGAACGATGCGGTAGACACGGATGCCTATGGTTTTATCCGAACCGATGCCAAAATGCAGACCAGCGTTCCCGGGGTTTTTGCCGCAGGAGATGTGAGAGACACCCCATTGCGGCAGGTGTCCACCGCTGTGGGTGATGGTG
>JAIPDL010000111.1 GCA_021737695.1 Desulfotignum sp.
AATACTACCTGCTGGAGATGTTTCCCTATCCGTCCGGGAAAATTCATATCGGTCATGTGCGCAACTATACCATCGGCGATGTGGTGGTGCGGTACAAGAGAATGCAGGGATACAACGTCCTTCACCCCATGGGATGGGATGCATTCGGCATGCCTGCGGAAAACGCGGCCATTGACAACAACACCCATCCGGCGGCCTGGACCTATGACAATATCCGGGCCATGCGGGCCCAGCTCAAAAAAATGGGATTTTCCTATGACTGGGACCGGGAGATCGCCACCTGCCGGCCGGAATATTATAAATGGGAACAGTGGCTGTTTTTAAAGATGCTGGAAAACGGCATGGCATACCGCAAGGAATCCTTTGTCAACTGGTGTGAAAAATGCCAGACCGTTCTGGCCAATGAACAGGTGGAACAGGACAAGTGCTGGCGGTGTTCCCAGCCCGTTCATCAGAAAAAACTGTGGCAGTGGTTTTTTAAGATCACGGATTTTGCCGAAGATCTTCTGGTACACTGCGATCTGTTGCCGGGATGGCCGGACAAGGTCACTGTGATGCAGAAAAACTGGATCGGCAAAAGCGTCGGCTCTGAACTCAAATTTCAGGTCGCGGACATGGACGAAGAAATCGAGGTGTTTACCACCCGGCCGGACACGATTTTCGGGGCCACGTTCATGTGCCTGGCACCGGAACACTCCCTGGTGGAAACCCTGTGTCAGGGAACGGATCAGGCCGCAGCCGTGGCGGATTTTGTGGAAAAAGTGGCGGCCCAGGAACGGTCTCTGGAAGGCCTGGAAAAATATGAAAAAGAAGGGGTGTTCACGGGGCGGTTTTGCATCAATCCGGCCACGGGCGAAAAAATCCCCATCTATACGGCCAATTTCGTGCTCATGGGATATGGCACAGGGGCCATCATGTCTGTGCCCTGCGGAGACCAGCGGGACTTTGACTTTGCCAGAAAATACCATCTTGAGATCCGGGTGGTGGTGCAGCCTGAAGGCGAGACCCTGGACCCGGACACCATGGAAGCCGCATATGCCGGCCCCGGGGTGATGGTCAATTCCGGCCGGTTCAACGGCATGGACAATGACACGGCCATGGAAGCGATCACGGACTGGCTGGCAGCGCAGGGCCGGGGGAAAAAAGCGATCTCCTACCGGCTGCGGGACTGGGGCATCTCCCGGCAGCGTTACTGGGGCGCGCCCATTCCCGTGATTCACTGCCCGGACTGCGGGGTGGTGCCTGTCCCGGAAACGGATCTGCCCATTACCCTGCCTGAAGATGCCAACCTGCTGGCCAAAGGCGGTTCTCCTCTGCCCACCCTGGATTATTTCAAGCAGACCATTTGTCCGGCATGCGGCAGAGAAGATGCCCGGCGGGACACGGATACCATGGATACGTTTGTGGAATCGTCCTGGTATTATCTGCGGTATTGTTCTCCCCGGTATGAAAGCGGCATGTTTGATCCGGATGCCGTCAAATACTGGGCCCCCGTGGACCAGTACATCGGCGGGGTGGAGCATGCCGTGCTGCATCTTTTGTATTCCAGATATTTTATGCGGGTGCTGCATCACTTCGGTATGGTGGACTTTAAGGAACCGTTCACCCGGCTGCTCACCCAGGGCATGGTGTGCAAGGAGACCATGACCTGTCCCGAGCACGGGTACCTGTTTCCGGAACAGGCGAAGAAAAAAGGGGATGATGCCTTTGTCTGCACCCGGTGCGGCAAGGATGTGGAAGTCGGCCGGGTCATCAAGATGTCCAAGTCCAAGAAAAACGTGGTGGACCCCAATGACCTGCTGGAAAAATACGGGGCAGACGTCACCCGGCTGTTCTGTTTGTTTGCGGCCCCGCCGGAGCGGGACCTGGAATGGAGTGAAGACGGGGTGGACGGCAGCCACCGGTTTATCAACCGGGTGTGGCGCCGGGTCCTGGAATGCATGGAAAAAATCGACACCCGACAGGTGGCTCCGTTCAGCGGACCGGCCGGGGATTTGAAAAACCCGGCGGCCAAAGCCTTGTACATCAAAACCCACCAGACCATTCAAAAAGTCACGGCAGATATTGATGAAAGCTTTCATTTCAACACGGCCATCGCTGCGGTCATGGAGCTGGTGAATGCTTTGTACACCATTGATCTGGATACATCAGACCCGGAAACAAACGCCGTGGTGCTGGCTGCCATCAACAACATGGTGCTGCTGCTCAGTCCGTTTGTGCCGCATTTCTGTGAAGAGCTGTTTGAAAAGATGGGACACAAGGACAGTGTGCTGACGCAATCCTGGCCAAAATTTCGCAAAGACAGCCTGGAAACGGACGAGGCCCTGGTGGTGGTCCAGGTCAACGGCAAGCTGCGGGCCAAATTCAGCGTGGCCGCAGACACCAGTGAGGCAGTCATCAAAGAAATGGCTCTGGCGGATGAAAATGTGGTCAGACATATTCAGGATCAGCCTGTTAAAAAAATTATTCTGGTCAACAAAAAACAAATTCTTGTAAACATTGTGGTGTGATATGATCGGTTCCATGAAATCATTGATGCTTTTTTTCGCCGGCGGGCTGCTTGTACTGTCCGCCTGCGGGTATCGCCTGGAGGGGGGCGGTCCCGTTCATCCCGGAGTGACCCGGGTGGGCGTGGAAGTGTTTACCAATCGAACGGCCCAGACCCGGGCCGGCATTGATTTTACCAATGAATTGATCCGTGAAATTCAGGACCGGACCGACACTGCCGTGGTGAACCCTTCAAATGCCGCTTATCTGATCAAAGGAGAAATAACCGCCATCACGTTTTCGACCCTGTCCCGGTCTTCCACGGAAATAGTGACGGAAAGGCGGGTCAGAGCTGTGGTGGATGTGAAGTTGCTGTCACCTGATAAAAAAGTGATCTGGTCCGTGAATAATTTTTCCGCGCTTGAATCTTTCACGGTGGGTTCGGACAATATCGATGATGAGTCCAATATCAGAGATGCCTTAGAAATCATTGCACAACGAATGGCGGAACGGCTGGTCAGCCAGATGTCAGCCGACTTTTGAACGAGGGAAAAACGGTTGAAAACAAGACAGGATCTACCCCGGGTAAATCCTGTCTTTGTTATTTACGCGTGCACAAATTTGGAAAGTCGTGATATTTTTCTGGAAGCGGTATTTTTATGAATAATGCCTTTTTGGGAGGCTTTTTGAAGGGCGGACTGGGTTTGCCGCATCAATTCCATGGTGGCGTCATCTCCCGATGCCTTGGCCGCACGCAACTTTTTTTCCAGTGTTTTCAGCGTGGATTTTACAGATCTGTTTCTCTGCCGTCTGACCAGGTTCTGCTTTGCCCGTTTTTTTGCGGATTTGTGGTTGGCCAATTTACGTTCACTCCTTGTATTCGTCGGTTGAATTTTAAAAAATTAGATATTTCAAAACCAAATATCTACAAAAATTTTGCTTTCCTGTCAAGGATAAAATTGTCATGACCCTGATCAAACATACGGCCGCTATCAGCGGTTTAACGCTGTTAAGCCGGATATTCGGGGTGGTCCGGGATGCGTTCATCGCCATGATGATCGGAACCACGGCCGCAAGTGATGCTTTTTTTATCGCATTCCGGCCCTTTGACCTGCTCAGAAAAATGTTCAGCGACGGCATTTTCAGCATCTCTTTTGTGCCCCCTTTTTCCCGGTCCATTCAAACCGGTCAACAAGATGAGGCAGTGACAATGGTGACCAGTGCGTTCGGGGTCCTGTCTGCCTTAAGTGCATTTCTGATACTGGCCGGATGGTTGCTGGCCCCCTGGATGCTGCATCTCATGGCGCCGGGATTTGCGCCCGGCGGGGATCGATTTGCCCTGACCCTGGCCCTGTTTAAAATCATGATGCCGTATCTGTGGGTCATCATGATGATTTCTTTGTGCATGGCCGTGTTGAATACTCTGGGTCATTTTTGTGTGCCCGGGGCCACACCGCTTATTTTTAATCTGGTGGTGATTGCGTTTGCATTGACCGTGCCAGAGCAGGTGTTTGAACCCGTGATCTGGCTGGCCGTCGGAGTGATGGCGGGTGGCGGGATTCAGCTTATGTTTCAGATCCCTTTCATGGTCCGGTACAAATTGTTTCAACCGGCCCGGTTTGTCTGGTGTCATCCCCCGGTCATGGACAGTGTCAAAAACATGGTGCCCTGTATGGTGGGGGCCGCACCATATCAGATCAATATGCTGGTAATTTCTTTTCTCGCTTCTTTTCTGGTGGATGGCAGTGTGTCGTTTCTTTATTATGCTGACCGGCTAATACAGTTTCCCGTGGCCCTGATCGCGGTGTCAATTTCCACAGTGCTGCTGCCGTTTTTTTCCAGAAAAGCGGCGGCCGGAGACATTGAGGACATCAGCGACGTGTTTGATGCCGGGGTCCGCCTGGCAGTGTTTGTGGCCATACCGGCCATGGCCGGACTGATGATTTTACGCGAACCCATTGTCCGGCTGTTGTTCGGCCAGGGCGCGTTTGACACGTCAGCCGTCACCCGGACGGCTGACTGTGTGCTGTATCTGGCCTTAGGCATCGGCGCATTTATCGGCACCCGCCTGTTCGTGACCCTGCATTATGCCTTGAACAGTTCCCGGGATCCTTTTTATGCCGGAATGATATCTTTGGGCACCAACCTGGTGTGTGCCCCCGTGCTGATGTATTATATGGGAGCCCGGGGACTGGCACTGGCCGTGACGATGTCTTCCATGGTCGGCTTCTTTTTTTTGATGACCCGGCCTTTGGCAGGATTGGTAGTCTCAAAAACGGGTATTCTGGTTTCAGCTTGCAGAGCCTTTTTCTTATCTGTTATAATGTTTTTTTCAATCCAGTGGGTCAAACAGCCTCTTTTTTTTGATACCCAAGGAAAGCTGTTATTGGGGATAAAAGTGATGGCTTGTGTGTTTCTGGGCATAACCATTGTATGGATCGGGGCCAAACTTTTGCATTTGCCGGAACTGAGCATGATCGGGCACAGGCTGGATGACCATTTGAAAAAAAAGGATTCCCATGGGGCGCATTGAAAAATTCGGTTTATATCTGACACTGTTTCTGATGGGGCTGTTTCTGGTTTTTATTTTTTTTTCCACCCACGGCATTCAGGACTTTCGTCAGCTTAACCGGAAAAAAGCATCCGTATTCGCCCAGATCGATATTGTGAAACAGGAGAACCAGCGGATAGAAAATCAGATCCTTCGGTTGAAACAGGATGTTGAATACATCAGACATCTGGCAAAACATGAACAGGGTATGGCAGCACCGGATGAATTAATTTTCAAACAGAAAAAATAAATAAAGGAAATGGACATGGACCATGCGTATCATACCCGGGAGCTGGCAAAGACCTATGAGACTCAAGGGTATTACAGGCAGGCACTGGATATCTATACACAGCTGGACGAAAACTTTCAGGGAAACGACACGGAGGTGCTGGCCGCGTGCCGCCGGCTGGAAACCCTTTTGGCAGAAAAAAAAACCGTAAACAGTAAAATTCGGTTGACCGCTCTGGTCGAAGACTGGTTAAAACTATGGTGGACCACACACCATCTGACAACGCTGGACAACCTGATGTCACAGGTGAGGAGAGAAAAATGACACACAAGGAAAAACCGGCCTCAAAAATTCCCACCACCCAGACCAATACCAACCGGAAAAAAACGGAACCCAGTGCCGGCCCCTGGGGTGTCAGCACGTCGATGTTTAAAAAAAACGATACCACCCTGATTATTGCCGGGGCGTTGATCGTGACCCTGATCGTGTTTTTTGTTTTTTTTCTGTCATCGGGATCCCGAAACGAACAGGCATCGTCTCCGCCTGAAACCAGCCGGATTCAGGAGATGGAAACCCGTCTGGCGGCCCTGGAACAATCGCTTGCCGCCTTGACCTCAAAAATAGACGCGCAACTGACTGTGATCGCGGACCAGGCAGCACGTCCAAACAAGGATATGGATGCGGCCCTGGCACAGATCCGCAGACAGGTCGCTGCTTTGGAGTCTGGCGTTCAGGTCAAAGTGGATATGTTGACCCGTCAGGTGGCGGGTCTGGAAAAACAACTGACCGAGGCAAAAGCGCCGGTCCTCGCGGCGAGCCCGGAAATTAAAGAAAAAAAGGCCCTTGAAAAACCCGCGGCCCCTGCGCAGACCGCAGAGACGGATGCGTTGTATCATACGGTTCAAAAAGGGGAAACCCTGTGGCGTATTTCACAGAAATACGACATGACCGTTGACCGGCTTCGCCAGTTGAATAACCTGGCTCCGGATGCAGATATCTATGCGGGGACAAAAATACGGGTCAGGTGATCCCTGGTTTTTTCCAGCCCCACGGGCGCAAAGGCCAGTCCGAAATTTTTCATTTCATAAATCACCCGGCCATCCACGCAAAGAGCCCCGTCCGCCTTTACCGCATAGATATTGTTTTCCTGTGATACCTGGCGGATATGGGTGTGAATGGTGACCACTTTGTGGGTCGGGATGATCTGCCCCCGGTACACCCATTCATGGGTGTCACCCAAAACCAGTGACACGTCATGGGTGGACGGATCCATGGAAAAGGTTTCCAGTAAATAATACCGCAATGTCTGCAAAAACGATTCAATGCCCAGAGATCCCGGGCAGACCGGATCCTGATAAAAATGCGCGTCAAAAAACCATTCTTTGGGATCCACGGTTTTTTGGGCACGGACATATCCATGATTGAATTTGCCGCCGGATGGATCCAGTACCTCAATGGCATCGATCATGCGCAGGGCATCCCCGGGCATGCCCGTGTCCGGGCCCATGGAAAGATCCGCCGGTGTCCGGGGAGAAATGGATGGAAACACCTGGATGGGTTCCCGGGGCACAGCGGGTGTGTCCGTAACCAGAGCGCATTTCTGGATGCCTTTTTGACTGGCCAGGGCCTGGGCCGTGAAAAATCCGAAACGGGTGGTGCCTTCATAGACTGTTTGGCCCTGGTGGGTCACCTGCATGTCAAATGACTGAAGAATCATGTCCCCGGCCTTGGATACATCGGTCAACCGGACCCGGACCAAAAGGGTGCCGGCATCCCGGGACACCTCTTGAATGCATCGGGCCGTGCCGCCCAGGTTTCGAAAATGCAGCCTGTCCTCACTGTGCAGTGCGGAGCCGGCATAGGCAGCCAGCCAACCGCAGGGCTGCAACGCGATTTCCAGCAGAATGCAAAACGGCAGAGTACGGGTGTAATTGGCCGTGAAATACCAGGCATCGGCCGGCACATCGTATGCCGTTTCAATCCATCCGTCCGGCTGCATCTGCCAGGGGACATGATCCGCCGTCAACACCCGGTCCATGAAAAAATAGGGGGGCCTGGGCAGGCGGGCGATCTGACGGTCTTTGTCAAAAATCTGGTATCTGGCACCAAATGCGTCGGACGGGTTTCCCTGGGCAAAGGCCAGGATGGCTTTTTTGTCAAACAACGGTTCAGGTTTGAACTTGTCATGCAGGGCCGTGTCCACCACGGCTTCAAATCCCATGATACTGGCTGTCACATTGCCAAGATCGTCAAAAAAGGTGAAATATCCCTTGATCTGATGGTCCGTGTTTTCATTGACGGTAAACAGAATATGGATGCCTGCATTTTCAGCCGGCACTTGCCGAAACGAGGAATAAATCCGGAGTCCGGCCACAAAGCTGGGCAGACAAACCTGTTTCCGGGTTTCCCAGGTCCAGAGGATGGCCGCCTGAAACGCCGCATCCACCAGGAGCGGGTCCGTGGTCCAGCCGGTTTGGGGGGGCGTTTCAAACCAGTGGTCCGGGGAAGGGGCCATGGTGGCCGTCACTTCGATCCCTTTGTCAGAGATGCCGGAAATCGCGGTAATGGCCTGAAGATCTTTGCCGTGAAACAAAACGGTTTCATAGGCCGCTTTTACGCTCAATTGACAGGGGCTTAAGTCCATGCGGTTTTTGCCGGATAACACGGGCGGGTCCGGCAGGGTATTTTTCAACACGGCCGTGGCCGTGGCATGGGTGACACAATCGTTGTCGTCAGACACAGATGTCAAAGACACGAAAACAAGGTATCGGGTATCCGTGCAGGTGCATCGGCTGACGTTCACGGCCAGCCGGACGTCCCGGTTTCCAGGCCGGATGCCTTTTAACAGCCGCAGGTCATCCAGCCCGGTCAACACCAGACCCGGGTGGTTTTTTTCCGCTGCATGGGCCATGATTTCAGCCATCAGGGCAAACGGTACCACGGGTTCATGATTGATCCGGTGGGATGTGATGATGGGAACGGTTTTACGGCTGATCACCATCTGGCTGACCAAAGACAGCTTCGGGGTTTTTTTGTTTTTCAGATCTATTGTCGGCGCCGTAATTACAATTTCCGTGTGATTGGGCTCCGGGTTTGCCATCTCCCGGATCAGCTGCCGGGCACCGGCGGATATGGGAATCAGGCCCACCCCTTTTTTGGCAAACACCTGTTTGAGCCCGTCATGAACCATGCCCCCGTCCCAGGGTCCCCAGTTGATGGCCAGGCATTTGCAGTCGGGTTTTTTTGCAGCCATGTCCCCCATGCATTTGTTGAGCACTTCATTGGCCATGGCGTAATCGCACTGGCCCGGATTTCCCGTTCGGGCGGCAATGGATGAAAACACGATCATATATTTCAACGGATCGGTCTGTGTGGCCTGAATCAATGCGTTCAATCCGTCGACTTTGGTGTCAAACACCCGGTTGAACTGGTCCGGATGTTTATCCACAATCCATTTGTCTTCCAGCACGCCGGCCCCGTGAATAATTCCGGCAATGGGCGTGTTGAACCGGCTGCGGATCTGATCCAGCGCAGCCTTTACCGCTTCGGGCTCCCGGATGTCCGTGGAAACATACACTGCTTCGGATCCATGGGACCGGATTTGTGCCAGGGTCTGCTGAATCTGGCGATTGGCACAAATGGCTTGAAATCTTTTTTCCAGGTTGGCCGGGGTGGGCTTTTTTCCGGCAAATTCATGGGTGAGGATCGCTTTTTTCAATTCACCCGGATCAGACAGGGATTTTGCCCAGTCCGGTTCATCAAAAGGAGGGGCGGATCTTCCCAGCAAAACAAGGGTCAAGGGACCGGTTTTTGCCAGTTCTTCGGCACAGGCGGCCGTCACCCCTCTGGCACCGCCCGTGATCACCACCACATCATGGGGCGAAAAGTTCAAACGGCCCGGTTGGACGGGTACCGTCTCCAAAGTGGGAATACGGCAATGTTCCCTGCCCAGACCCATCTCCACGGGTCCTTGGGTCATCATCAATGCAGCGGCCGCATCCGCGCATTCAACCCAAGCCTCCGGATCATTGGGTAGGTCCAGGGCATGGCACAGCACGTCTTTCCATTCCAGGGCCGCTGTTTTGGCCAGACCGGCCAGGCCCCCATACTCAGGCAGGGTGTCAAACCCGTAGGGCGGAATCCCGAACCCCCCGCCGGAAAAAGTGACGGTTGCCAGAAATGCCCCTTTTTGCGCGGCAGAGGTCTGAAGATGGCGGCCGTTTTTATGGACCAGGGCAAACGCGGTCTTTAAAAATGCAATGGCGTCAGCCGTGTCCGTCTGGGACAATTGATTCTGGACAATCACCAGGCCGGCGGCATCGGTCAGATCCGGGATGTTTTCAGATGAAAAATCCAGGAGTTCCGCGTTCTGGCCCTGTTTGTGAAATGCCTGTATCAACGGGTCGGCCATGCCGGCCTGATCCCGGGTGATATAGATTTTTCCCGTGTCTGGTACCTGGATTTTTGAGCCGTTAAAAAAACGGACCTGCTGGATGGAAATCTTTTCCAGATGGATGGTCTGACGGGTCAGATCCGGGTTTTCAGGCGGTTTTGGGGCATCATCCCCGGATGAAGCGTTTTTTTTTTCCTCAGGTTCCGGCAAACACGGGGCCTGATCCAGAAATGAAACCATGTCCCGGATGGTTTTCAACCCGGCCATGTCATCTCCGGACAGGCGGGATGCCGTGTCTCCCAGCGTTTGTTCCAGCCGGGATAAAATTTCCACCCGCTTGATGGAATCCACCCCCAGATCCGATTCCAGGTCCATACCCGGTTCCAGCATTTCTTGGGGAAACCCGGTCAGTTCACTGATGATGGTGACAATCACATCCATCACCCGGGAATCAGAGTTCGGGTCTGAACACGACGTCCCAGCGGTCTGGGTATCGGTTCCGGCAGCAGCCCCGGCAGCGGATTCCGATGTGTCAGCTCCAGGCATATCAGATTCAGATATGTCAGATTCAGATGAGCCCGGTGTGTCGGAAAACACGGTGTCCAAAGATGGCGCTTCAGATGTTTCAGAAACTTCAGATGAAATGGCCCGGCAGATATCGGCCAGGGTTCTGGCCGTGCCGATGTTTTCCGTGGTCAGGCCCCGGGTGTCGGGCAGTTGTTTTTCCAGTTCGGAAATGATTTCCACTTTTTTGATGGAATCCACCCCTAAATCCGATTCAATGTCCATGTCCGGTTCCAGCATCTCTTCGGGGAATCCGGTCAGGCGGCTCACGATGTCAAACAAAACAGACTGAATTTTTGCGGACGCACAGGCCGGGGAGGGGGCCGCAGTCACGGGCGGGTCTGAATGCGTGTGCCGGGGAGAAGCGGTGGTATTCATTTTTTCACGCAAGGGGGGCTGCTCCGGCAAAGGCGCTGCCGGCGCGGAAGCTCGGTTGTCCGCCAGCTGGGGTGCGGGGCTGTTCACCGGCTGGGATGCAGGAATGTCCGCCGGCCGGGGCATCACAGGACTAGTGTCCGGCACCGGAGAAATACCATCCACAAATTCACGGGTGTGTGACATCATGGCGGCCAGGGTCTGGGTGGCCCGGGCCTGGGTATCAAGAAATTTTTCATGGGCCCGGGCGGTCTGGGCCTGCAATGCCTGCATGGCTTCAAGCCCTTTGTGAACCAGGTGCATGGCCTGT
>JAIPDL010000112.1 GCA_021737695.1 Desulfotignum sp.
ATAGCCCGGAGCTGCAACTCCGGGCTATTTTAAGGTTTTAATTTCGAATTATACGAATAAAAAGAAAGATTTGATAATCTTTTTTGAATAATAAAGGAATAAAATCCCACAGCATAATTAAACACACTGCATAACCAGTGCAATCCCAAATCTGATATTGTACTAAAATGTGATTTGGCAACTTCATTCCTGGCAGAACTATAAATAACGGAGGAAGCAGAACTGGCAACCTGCCTGATCCATCAGGCAGAACCGCTTGAAACAATATTCAAGCGGGCAAAGCATATAGTGGAGTCACCAGAGGATCTGGAAGAGCAGTTTGAAAGCATCCTAAAAAAGGGGGGGGATAGAGAGTCGCATCGTCGATGATAAGCGATTTTATTCCAACGCGCCGCTTGTCGTGGGCATGTACGAATATCAGGTCAATCGGTTGACACCGAATTTTATAAAGGACTTCGACTCTAAAACTTGTGTGGTTGGCACTCAAGGGGCTAAGCAAATATTTTTTTTAGGGACAGATGATGAAATACAGACTGCAAGATCTCATCGACATTGAACATTTCCAAAACCTGCAAGACAGGTTGAATAAAATTTATTCATTTCCCTCGTCAATTATTGATAACGACGGAAACATTTTGACAGCAACTGCCTGGCAGGATATTTGCATAAAGTTCCACAGAAAAAACAAAGAGACGGAACAGCATTGCATAAAAAGCGATCAATACATTTCAGACCACATCCATGAAGCAAAACCAGCTGTAAGTTACCGCTGTCCGCATGGCCTGATAGACAATGCCATACCCATCATCATTGATGGAATCCATTATGGCAATTTTTTCACGGGACAATTTTTTCTCGAAAAACCGGATCTGGAATTTTTTAAAACCCAGGCCCGGAAATATAGGTTCGATGAACAAGCCTACATTGCGGCTGTCAAAAAGGTGCCGATCTGGACCCGGGAACAACTTGATAATCACCTTTTTTTCATCAAGGGCCTGATTGACGTCATTTCCGAAAGCGGGATGAAGAAACTCAAAGAAATTGACCATCGGAAACAGATTGAGAAAAGCGGGAGAAAGTATCGTTCCATTCTCAAGGCCGCAATAGACGGGTACTGGCTAACGGACACCAGAGGACGGTTGCTTGAAGTCAACGATGCCTATTGCCGCATGAGCGGCTACAATGAAGACGAACTCCTGAAAATGAATATTTCGGAACTGGAATTTGTCGAAACACCGGAAATGATAGCAGACCACATGCAAGCGATTGTCATGAAAGGGTCCGACCGATTTGAAACCAGGCATCGCCGCAAAGATGGTGCCGCCTTTGATGTTGAAGTCAGCGTTCAATATCGCACTGAAGCTGAGGGACAGTGTGTTTGTTTTCTCCGTGATATTGCCGACCGGAAACGGGCGGAAAAAGCCCTGAAGGAAAGCGAAGAGCGGTATAATCTGGCCATGGATGCCAGCAGAGACGGTGTGTATGAATGGGATTTAGAAACCAGGGAAATATATTATTCACCCGGGTGGAAACGCATGCTTGGTTATGAACCGGATGAACTGCCCGATGATTTTTCCGTCTGGGAAAAACTTACCAGGCCCGAAGATGTTGAAAAATCCTGGCAGATAATGAAAGAGGTTGTGGAAGGCAGGCGTGAGCGGTTTGAAGTAGAATTCCAAATGAAGCATAAACAGGGACACTGGGTTCATGTCCTGTCCAGGTCGAACATCTATAAAGATGCCGGGGGGAAACCTGTCAGGGTGGTCGGAACCCAAGTGGATATTACCGCCCAGAAACAGGCTGAAGCGGAACGGGAAAAAAGCCAGGCCCTGTTCAAGGGCCTTTACGACAACATGACCTCGGGCTCGGCTGTTTACAATGTGATCAATGACGGGTTAAAGGGCAGCGATTACATTGTCGTGGAATTTAACAAAAAGAGTCTTGAAATAGAAGGGAAACAGAGGCACCAGGTGATTGGAAAGACTCTTTTGGATTTAAGACCGGCCATTGATGATTATGGCCTGATCCCCGTGATGAGACAGGTTTGGAAAACCGGCCATCCAGCCTACTATCCGGTAAAAATGTACCAGGACGACATCTTTGCCAGCTATTACGAAAACTACATTTTCAAAATTCCTTCCGGAGAGGTGGTGACGATCTACAATGATGTGACCCACCAGAAAAATCAGGAGAAAGCCCTTAAAGATAAAACTGAAAAGCTTCAGGCGATTTTTCAGGCCGCACAGAACATCTCATTTATCATCACGGATGCCCGTGACCCGGAACCTGCCATACTCGAATTCAGCCCGGGCGCTGAAAACATATTCGGTTATCAAAAAGACGACATGATTGGGAAACCCGTATCCATCCTCCACACGCCGGAAGATGCTGCGAGATTTCCGGAAATACACCAGAAACTCAGAGAAGGTAATGTCGGGTTTACAGGTGAAACCACACTGATCAGAAAGTCCGGAGAACCCTTTACTGCCATGTTCTCCGCATATCCCCTGTTTAATCAGAATGGCAAAATGTATTCCGCCCTGGGTGTCAGCATTGATATTGATGAAAAGAAGAAGCTGGAAACCCAGCTTCTCCAGACCCAGAAAATTGAATCCGTCGGACGTCTGGCCGGTGGCGTGGCCCATGACTTCAACAACATGCTGGGGGTGATTCTCGGACACACGGAAATGGCACTGATGCAGGCAGATGAAACGCATGAGCTGCACGATGATCTCAAAGAAATTCAGAAAGCGGCAAAACGGTCGGCGGACATCACAAAGCAGCTGCTGGCCTTTGCCAGAAAACAGACCATTTCCCCCAGGCAGCTGGATCTGAACGATACCGTGGAAAGCATGCTCAATATGCTGCGCCGGCTCATAGGTGAAGACATCGATCTGATCTGGCAACCAGCTGCCCATACCTGGCCAATTAAAATGGACCCGTCTCAGATCGACCAGATCCTGGCCAATCTCTGCATCAACGCCAGGGATGCCATTGCCGGTGTGGGCAAACTCACCATAGAAACCGGAAGGAAATCGTTTGATGAGGAATATTGTAAACACCATGCCGGTTTTACTCCCGGTGATTTTGTCATGCTAGGAGTCAGTGACAATGGGCGTGGCATGGACAAGGAAACCCTGGACAATCTGTTCGAGCCGTTTTTCACTACCAAGGATTTAGGCAAAGGCACAGGCTTAGGACTTGCCACCGTCTATGGCATTGTCAAACAGAACAACGGTTTCATCAATGTTTACAGTGAACCTGGCCAAGGAGCCACTTTCAAAATTTACCTGCCCCGATTGGTTGCCGATGAAGATGGTGAAAAGGCCGTGCCAGATAAGCAAGAATCCGCCGGCGGGACAGAAACCATTCTGCTGGTGGAAGATGAACCATCTATTCTCAGAATGACGCGAAAGATGCTGGAAAAAAAAGGGTATACCGTGTTGACCACAACGACACCAGCAGAAGCCGTGGAAAAGGCAAAAAATCAATCCGGTTCCATTGATTTACTTATGACCGATGTGGTCATGCCGGAGATGAACGGCCGGGATCTGGCAGTAAAGGTGATAGAGCTCCATCCAAATATCAAGCTTTTGTTCATGTCTGGTTATACTGCCGATGTTATTGCCCATCAGGGGATTTTAGATGATGGGGTTGCATTCATTCAAAAGCCCTTTTCCATGGCGGAGATGACCGAAAAATTACGAGAAGTGTTGGATGAAACCCAAAACCCCGCTACATAAATTATCCCATGGCTGAAAATTCAGGGGTCGAAAAGGTTTGTGATACCATTACAAATCAAAATCCGCTATTGTCGAATGGCTGGGATGATTGGGCAAATAGGTGCAGCTCTGGGGATTTTTAAAAAAAGGAATAATATGAAATCAATCACTCCGGTTCGTGACGCATACCGGATACAATTTCGGTCTTTTATGCCCTTTCTGCTGATTTCATTCGGCGTGGCCTGGGGTATCCTTGGCCTGTACATCTTTCTCCCGGAATTTATGGGAAAAGTATTTGGCCAACTCACCGGCAATCATCCCCTGTTCTTCCTGGCCGTGTATGCCCCTGCCATCGCAGCATTCATCCTTGTCGCCTGCAGCGACGGCATTGTCGGACTGCGGCGCTTCCTTGGACGGGCGTTGCTCTGGCGCTGCAGTGTGGCCTGGTATGCTTTTCTGATTATTGGCATTCCGCTGATTTTTATCGGCGGTTCCGCGTTAAGAGGGAACCTTTTTACAGAACCGTTTCCATTTACGTCCTCTCAGGCTCTGTTTGTGGCGCTGTTCCTCGCCGCCATCAAAGGCCCGGTCGAAGAATTCGGCTGGCGGGGACTAGCGCTGCCCCTTCTGCAAAGGAAGTTCGCCCCCATCTGGGCCGGGCTGATTCTTGGCGCCATATGGGGGCTGTGGCATATGCCTGCATTCCTGTTAAGCGGAACCCAGCAGAGCGAGTGGTCATTCACGGCATTCTTTGCCGGATGCCTGGCAATCAGTGTCATTGCGACGGCACTGTTCAACAGGTCCCGGGGCAGCATCCTGCTGTCTGCATTCTTCCATTTCTCGCTCATGAATCCGGTCTTTCCTGATGCGCAGCCCTACGATACATACATCCTGATTATTGCCGCCATCCTGATCGTGTGGTGGCACCGCAAGAATATGTTCACAAGGGAAACCTCGGTCACGGAAGTCATTCCAGTCCAGGAAAAAGCAATCGATGACTGAAAATGCCGTGGGGAAAATAATTCCAGGGCCATATTAAGATGATTGCTTTTTAGTATTGGTTTGTTATCATGAACTTGATCCAAAATTTTAAAATATATAATTCAACCGACGTACTTTTGATATTTTATGAATCATTTAAGACCATTTGTATTTAAAAATAAATTTGTCTGTTTCATTATTTTGTTAATTCTTGGTATGTCTCATGCTTATGGGTCGGAACACCAAACAAATTCAAGGCATGTAACTATCTCAGCCATTGAAAATGAACAAACTCACGCTATTGCCAAGCATATATTGATCGAGGCCTACAAGCATATCGATTATCAGATCAGTTTTGATGACCTACCAGGGAAAAGAGCCCTGGAATGGGCAAATACTGGCCTTACAGATGGTGACGTTGCAAGGATTGAGGGTACGGAAAAAAAATTCACCAATCTTAACCCCATCAAAATTCCAATTATTCATTTCCAGGGTGTTGTTTTTACAAAAAAAATAAACAAAAACATTACACAATGGAACGATTTAAAGGGATTGAGGATCGGGGTCGTAAGAGGAATTCGATATTCAACCATAGGTACCGAAGGAATGGAACCATTTTTTGCTAATGATATGACCCACTTATTTTCTATCCTGAATAAAGGAAGGATTGAAGTCGCTGTTGCGGTACTTGATGCAGGCATCATAGAAATTGAGAAAAACTATAAGAATAGTGGCATTCATGTGATCGGATCACCATTGTTTTCTTCGCCACTGTATCATTTTGTACATAAAAAAAACATTCACTTGGTCGCCCCCCTGGAAAAAATTTTGTTGGAAATGACATCTTCCGGCAGGATTGAAAAATTGAAACGTCAGGTCTTAAATCAGCTGAAGAATCAATAATGCATATTTGAGAATCTATTTTGGACAAAACTGATAACACACATGATAACTTGTTCATAAGCGCTTTCGGGAAAGGTCGTATTGGCCGACGCTTGGTTTTCGCCACCATTATTTTCAGTTCTTTTATTACCCTGTTGACCACTTCGTATCAACTCTATTCAGATTACAAAAATGATATTGCGGCAATTGATGGTTATTTTGAATTGATCAAAGACAGTTATCTTGAAAGCTTGACAACCAGTGTGTGGATGTATGACGAAAAACAAATTTCCACCCAGTTGGATGGCCTTATAAAAATACCAGATATGGAACATCTTGGCATTATGGCAGGGGATGACCATTTTTGGAGTTCAGGTTCATTAAGGTCAAAACATAAAATCACCCATCATTTTCCTTTGGTTTTCAAACACCGAAATAAAGAATTTCAAATTGGTATGCTGAGTGCGACGGCCAGTCTTGATAAGGTCTATAACAGATTAATCGGTAAAGCTTTTTCAATCCTGATAAGTAATGCGGTTCGTGCATTCTTTGTTTCCTGTTTTATTTTATTCATTTTCCATCTGCTGGTAACAAGGAGACTTATAAGACTTTCCAAGATGGTTGAGAACATTGATATAAAAAAATATCCTATAGAAATCGAGAGTAAAAAGTCAAAAAGAAAAAAAAGTATTGATGAAATTGATCAGGTCGTTTATGCGCTTGGAAAGACACAGCAGAAACTGTTCGAGTCTTATGAAGAGTTGAAACAAAGTCAAGATGAGCTTTTCCAGATTTTTACAATGTCAATTGACCTAATCTGCATTGCTAATATCAATACGTTAACCTTTGTAAAAGTGAATCCGGCGTTTACTGATACACTGGGGTTCTCTGAAGAGGAACTGCTGTCAAAATCATTCTTGGAATTTATTCACCCAGATGATGTGCTGGCAACCCAACGAACTGTTGATGAAGATCTAAAAGCCGGTAAAACAGTATTACATTTTGAAAATCGCTATATCTGCAAAGATGGATCCTACCGATGGTTCAGATGGGTGTCACAGCCCCTGCCTGAAAAAGGCATCACCTATGCCATTGCTCATGATATTACGGATCTGAAAAAAATGGAGGCCCAACTCAATCAAGCCCAGAAACTGGAATCAGTGGGCAGACTGGCAGGTGGCGTGGCCCACGATTTCAACAACATGCTGGGTGTGATCCTTGGACATACTGAACTGGCATTGTTGCAGGCAGACGAAAACCACGAGCTGCATGATGACTTAAATGAAATTCAGAATGCGGCCAAACGGTCAGCGGATATCACCAAGCAGCTGCTGGCTTTTGCCAGAAAACAGACCATTTCTCCCAGACAGCTGGATTTGAATAATACCCTAGAGAGTATGCTGAACATGCTGCGCCGGCTCATCGGGGAAGATATTGAACTGATATGGCAGCCGGCATCCGATTTGTGGCCGGTAAAAATGGACCCGTCCCAGATAAATCAGATCCTTGCCAATCTTTGCGTGAATGCCAGGGATGCCATTTCCGGGGTCGGTAAGCTCACTATAGAAACCGGCAGGTGTACCTTAGACCAGGAATACTGCATCGAACACCCGGATTGTATCCCCGGTGATTTTGTTCTCCTGGCCGTCAGTGACAATGGCTGCGGCATGGACAAAGACACCCTGGATAATCTGTTTGAGCCTTTTTTTACTACCAAAGAAGTGGGCAAAGGCACCGGCTTGGGACTGGCCACCATCTATGGCATTGTCAAACAGAACAAAGGATTCATCCTTGTAAACAGTGAACCCGGCCAGGGGTCCACTTTCAAAATCTATCTGCCCCGACTTGTTGCTGATGAAGACACGGACAACTGTCAGTTAGGGGGCCCGGGATTGTCGGGCGGCCTGGTTTAATCGGCAATCCGTGCCACCAGAATCACCCCTGTGACCGATGCCACACCCATGGAAGCAAAGGTGACGCCCCAGGAAAAAATCGTAAGCCCCCCGCCGGAAAAATCCAGGACCCATCCGGCCGCAATGGTGCCCAAAGCCGCGGCCCCGAATCCGCCCAAAGACTGAAGGGCCATGGTGGCCCCCCGCAGGTCCGGCCGGGCCGAAGTGATCACCCCGGCGTGGATGGCGGCGGAATCTCCCTGGAAAAAAATGGTGTACACAATGCACAGCATTGCCACCCAGGCCGGATCCAGCCCGGCCCAGAACCCGATGGTCACAGATATCAGACCGGACACCCCCATGATCAGGATCACCATGGTTTTTCTGGGAAACCGCACGGCGAGCTCGGCCCCGGCAATGCTGGCCAGCATGCCCGCGATCCCGGCCACAGCCATCACCGTGGTGGGGATCAGATAACTTTCAGATCCCGGATGTAGCGACAGATTGAACGCCATGAACGCCACCAGCCAGGCCCGGGCCGCAAACATTTCCCAGGTGTGACACATATAGGCCAGAATATAGGCCCTTGCATTGCGGTTCTGCCACACGGGGCGGAAATCCAGGATATGGCGGTTACCCGCGGTGCCGATATCGGGCGGCAAAACCGGTGTCAGGATGATCCCCGCCAGCACCAGGGCGAGGCCGGACCCGGCGGCCGCAGCGGCAAACGCGGTTTCCCACCCCCATATTTCAAACACATGGCCGGCAACAAAAAACGATGCGCTCATGCCCAGGCCGAAGCAGGCCGTGTAAAAGGCGATGCTCCGGGGCTGGGCAGACGGGGCCACCCGGTCCATGAGGGCCTTGAGACCGGGTATGAAGGTACCGGCCAGGGAAATACCGCACAGCGCGCGGAAGAGAAGCGCCGTCCAGAACCCGCCAGCCAGAAAAGCAAACCCGAAATTGGAGATGATGCCGATGACACATCCGGCCAGGTAGATCCGCCGGGCGTCCATCCGGTCCGTGAGGCTGGTGAGCACAGGCACAGCTCCAGTATAACCGATAAAATAGATGCCGTTGATCCACCCGGCCTGATTGCCGGACAACTCCCAGATCTGCATAAAATGTGGCAGCAGTGCCGGAAAGGCAAACACCCCCAGCATACCGGCCACCTCGGCGGCACACAGACACCCCACCAGCACCACCGGGTGCGTGAATTTGCCATCCGGCGGCTGAGGGATCTTTTTTTCTGTCTGTGAAGTTGTCATGGTCATATTTTGGTTTTATTTTTAACTCTTTTCCTGGAACTGCTTGAAAAATACCTGCCGGAAGGATACAAAGAATACCAGAAGATACAACACCCGGCAACCCAACTCTCAACGCCTTAAAAAATAAGGATACTCCCATGAGAATACCCGTCTTGTGTTTGATCATGGCATTTCTGTTAACCGGCCCGGCACAAGCGGATCCTGTGTCCATCGGAACCATAAAAACAATCAAAGGCGATGTGTTTGTCGTCCGGGACACGACACAAACATCCATACATATCGGTGATCGGCTTTATTCCGGAGACCGGCTGCAAACTTTGACAAACAGTACCGCCGGTATCATTTTTGAAGACAATACCGTGTTATCCCTAGGTCCTGTCACTGAAATCAATATCAAAGATTATGTGTTTGCACCTGAAAACAGCCTGTTTTCCATGATCATTGACATGTTTCATGGCACCGCTTCCTATCTTTCCGGCATTATCGGACAACAGGCCCCCGGTGCAGTCAAATTTCACACCCCGGATGCAGCCATTGGTGTTCGGGGCACCCAGTTTCTTGTAAAGGTGGACCAATGAACCATAAACTTTTTTTACTCATCTGGACTGTTTTTTTTCTGACAATCAGTGCCTGCGGGACCAAAAGCACCGTGGTTTTGATTCCGGATCCGGACGGACATGTCGGAAAACTCGAAGTATCAAACCAGGCCGGAACCCAGACCCTGGATCAGGCCAATCAGTCCGTGGATATCAAAGACAAAACAACGGCGCCCGCCACCCCCACAATACTGAGTCAAAGTAAGATCCGTGCCGTTTTTTCCGATGCACTGGATGCCAGACCCATGCCCCCGGCAAAATTTATTCTTTATTTTCTGCCGGGTTCAAATGTGCTGACAAAGGAATCTGAACCACTTTTGCCTCAAATCATCCAGACCATCCTGGCGCGACGGTCAAATGATATTGTCATATCAGGTCATACCGACACGGTGGGCAGCAAAGAAAACAATTACCGACTTGCCCTGGAACGGGCCAAAACCATGTTTGATATTCTGGTTGCCAACGGCGCGGTCCCGGATCATATCAAGGTCACCTCCCATGGTGAAGGGAACCTGCTTGTCAAAACTCCGGATGACGTTGCTGAACCCGGAAACCGGCGGGTGGAAGTGGTCATCAGATAATCTATCCCAAGGAAACCATTCACTGAATTAATTTTTCATCTGAAAGCGTTTGAATGCAAAAAAACACCGCACATTCCGGGTTGATGAGATCCGTTGCAATGCCCGGGCCCAATGATTCGGCATTGTTCACGGACCTGTATGAACTCACCATGCTCCAGGCCTATTTTCATGAAAACATGAACCAGGAAGCCGTATTCAGCCTGTTTGTCCGCCGGCTGCCCCCGGAACGGAACTTTCTTATGGCCTGCGGCCTGGACACGGTGCTGGCATATCTGGAAAACCTGACATTCACCCGGGACAGCCTGGATTATCTGCGCTCCCTGGGGCAGTTTTCCGACTCATTTCTTGAGTGGCTCGGCCATTTCCGGTTCACGGGCAGTGTCCGGGCCGTGCCCGAAGGCACCCCCGTATTTGCCAATGAGCCCATTCTGGAAATCACGGCCCCCCTGCCCCAGGCCCAGATCATCGAGACCTTTGTCATGAACCAGATCCACTTGCAGACCCTGCTGGCATCCAAAGCATGGCGGGTGGTGACCGCAGCCCAAGGGCGGACCGTGGTGGATTTCGGTGCCCGGCGCATGCACGGCATGGATGCGGCCCTCAAAGCGGCCCGGGCGTTTCATATCGCCGGGGTGGCCGCCACTTCCAATGTCCTGGCCGGAAAACTGTACGATCTGCCCGTGACCGGTACCATGGCCCACAGCTATATCCAGTCCCATGATAATGAAGAAAAAGCGTTCAAAGCCTTTTTATCCAGCTTTCCGGAAACCGTGCTCCTGGTGGACACCTATGACACCCTGGCCGGCATCCACAAGGTCATTTCGCTGGCAGACACTTTGGGAACCGATTTCAAGGTCAAGGGTGTGCGCCTGGATTCCGGGGATC
>JAIPDL010000019.1 GCA_021737695.1 Desulfotignum sp.
GATCTGGCGCTTTTTGGCATCCACCTGTGCCGGTGTAAACGGAGAAAAACAGTTCTGATTGAACTTGAAATACAGGCGGTCATAAAAAACCGCCCGGATCACCGCCGCTTCATGATCGCTGCACAACGGGGGATCAAAGCAGAAAACCGTCATGGCGGGCAGGTCGATATTTTCAGATTCTTCGTGAAGAATTTCCCAGATGTCAAATATATCGATCTGTTCGGACAATTGCCCGCGGGTTTGGGCCGTGGTTTTTAACTGGTTGATCAGATGATTTCTGGGCTGGGTGACGTCCAGGCATACCTGTGAGACATGAAGCAGTCTTTTTTCAGAAAGACTGACTTCCCGGCTGTTTTCATTGAGTAACTTGAGCTTGTCTTTTTTTTCGCTTAATATTACTGCTGTTATGATTTTCTGTTGATCAATATATTCAACAATGGTCCCAATTTTCATGAATCAGACAATAGCAGGAAGGGGGGCCAAAGTCAAATACAGAAACTGAGGCCATTGTCTTGAAAAATCGGCAAAATTGACATAATATCAAAGACCTGTATGGGAAAGAAAAGAAAATACAAGCCGCGCCGGGTGGGGCCGGATGAAGACCTGTTAAAGGCATTCACCCGAAAATCCGACACCCCTCGTTCGTTTGCGTGCAAAAATACCTCCTTGCCCGTGAACCGCCATGGCGTGCCTGTGGTGGACAAGAAGTTTTCCGATTCATATGCCGGAACAGGCGAAAAACCGTGCCCGCCAACAGCCGAAGATGGCCCTGCCCAGGATTTTACCGCATTGCTGGCATCCTATCTGTCCAGACCCCGGCAAAAAATACAGTCCGCACCTCCCAAACCCATGCCGTACCATAAAAGAATCAAGCGCTATCCACCTCCGGAAAAAGACCTGGACCTGCATGGATTCACGGCATTAGGCGCCCAGTTAAAAGCCCGGTCTTTTTTGATCACCTGCAAACGTCAGGGCTATTTTACCGTGCGGATCATTGTGGGAAAAGGGCTGCATTCCGATCTGGGACCCGTGCTGCCGGATGTCATTGAAGACCTGTTGCGCCGGTTAAAAACCCAGGATATTGTTCTGGGTTTTGCCTGGGAACGTAAAAAAAAATCCCGGTCCGGTTCCGTGATTGTGTATCTGCGCCAGTTCGACGATTAAAGAGCCGGGTTGCCCGTAAAAAGACATGTCCCGGTTGCGGACAAATCGATAGTCAGGATTATTGGGTGAGCTGGTATTTTCTGACGGCCCGGTTGTGTTCTGCCAGGGTTTTTGAGAAATAATGGGTTTTGTCATTTTTGGACACAAAAAACAGAAAATCACTTTCAGCCGGAAACAGGGCCGCTTCAATGGCTTTTGCCCCGGGATTGGCAATGGGACCTTTGGGAAGGCCGTGCATCTGGTAGGTGTTGTATTCGGTTTTTCTGCGCAGATGCCGGGTCCGGATCCGGCCTTCAAATGCCGGGTCCCCGTATATGACGGTGGGATCACTTTGCAGGCGCATGCCTTTTTTCAACCGGTTGTGGAACACGGATGAGATCAACGGCTGTTCAGACGGCACACCGGCTTCTTTTTCAATCATGGAGGCCAGGGTGACCACTTCTTTGAGGGTGAATCCCAGATCATCTGCTTTTTTCCCCCATTCTGGCGTGTATACGGAAAAAAACGTGGTCACCATTTTTTCGATGATTTGACGGCAGGTGGTGGTTTTGGGGAAGAAATAGGTCTCAGGAAACAAAAATCCCTCCAGGGTGTGGGAAGGGATGCCAAGGTCTGCGATGACGTCCGGATCCGGGCACAGAGATAAAAAAATGTCCGGCTCACACATGCCGGTTTTCGCCACCACGGATGCGGTTTCTGCCATGTTCAGCCCTTCGGGAACAGTGAGGCGGTATAGTTTGATCCGGGCTTTTCGCAGTTGATCCAGGATTTGAGCGGGGGATGCCGGCGTAATCAGCCGGTGTTCACCGGCCTGAATGCGGGTGGCGGCTTTCTGATACCGGGCATAGGCCCGGAAAACAAGCACGTTTTGAATCAGGCCTGAAGATTTAAGGTTTTCGGCAATCTGCTTTAGATGCTGCCCGGGTTCAATAACAAAAATGAACTCTTTGTCATCCACTTTTACAGGGGTGTGCAGTGTATGCCATACCCAGATGCCGGTGCCCAAACAAAATAATCCTGCCGGGATCAGGATTCCCAGCAGGATTTTTATACCGGTTTTCAAGGGCCTGGCACCATTTTTTGAAACTATTTTATACCATTCCCCTGAATGAGGTAAAGGTCAGAGCGATGATCCCTGCGGTGATCAGACCAATGGAAGTGTCCTGCAACGGTTTGGGTATCCGGCCCAGATTGATCCGTTCCCGGACCCCGGCAAACAGAATCAGGGCCAGGCCGAATCCTACGGCATAGGCAAAGGATGAGACCAGCGCTTTTGTAAATGAATATTCATTGCTGATATTCAGCAGGCAGGCACCCATGACCGCACAGTTGGTGGTGATCAACGGCAGAAAAATTCCTAAGCCCGCATACAGGCCGGGGATGCTTTTTTTCAGAAACATTTCCACAAACTGGACCAGAGAGGCAATGACCAGAATGAATGACAGGGTTCTTAAATATTCCACATTCAGGGTCTTGAGCAGATAGGTGTCCAGACACCAGGTAATGACCCCTGCCATGACCAGTACAAATACCACGGCCATGGACATGCCCACGGCGGTTTCCATTTTTTTGGATGTGCCCAGAAAGGGGCAGTTGCCAAGAAACTGGGCAAGAAGGATATTGTTGATGAAAATACAGCTGATGGCAATCTCAAAATATTCCATTGGGGAGGCTCCTTATTTGCTACCTATGAGGTTCATGCATGCCAGCATCAGTCCTAAGGCCACAAAAGCCCCAGGGGCTTCCACCATAAAGGAGAATGCCTGGAAGCTTTCCGGCATGGCAAACACCGGATTTCCACCCCAGATGGTAATGGTGCCGGCACCCAGAAACTCACGCACTGCACCTAAGGCAGCAAGGGAAAGTGTAAAGCCGATACCGATACCCAGTCCGTCTGCAATGGCCATCACAGGATTGTTTTTGCTGGCAAAGGCTTCGGCTCTTCCCAGTACAATGCAGTTGACCACGATCAGGGGAATAAAAATTCCCAGTTTCAAAAACAAGGGATAGGTATAGGCCTGCATGACCAGCTCCACAATGGTGACAAATGTGGCAATGATGACAATGTAGCAGGCAATCCGGACTTTGGGCGGGATGATGTTCCGCAGCAGCGACACCAGCAGATTGGAGAAAACCAGCACAAATGTGGTGGCCACTCCCATGCCGATGCCGTTTTCAACCGTCTTGGTCACTGCAAGCACCGGGCAGAGACCCAGCACAAGTCTGAAAGGAGGCAGTTCAGCCCACAGCCCTTTAGTAAATTCTTTTGCCAAAGATTGTGCCATGTTTTTGTATCTCCTTTATTGCCTTATGGCATCTGCTTTAAAATTTCGGGCTTCAGGTTTTTGTAAAGATTCTGGGCCTGGATGGCAGCCAGGGTCACAGCCCTGGATGTAATGGTGGCACCGGACATGGCATCAATGGACCCATTGTCTGATTTCAGGGCCAGGTTGGTGTCCAGGGGTTTGTCTGTAAACTGGGAGACAAATGTTGGATCATCCTTTGCCCGGGCACCCAGTCCCGGCGTTTCCGCATGGGTTGTGACCCTGGCCGCCACAATCTGGTCATTGTCCAGTTTTATGCCGACCATCAGGCCGACATCTCCGCCATATCCGCCTTTGCCCTTGGTTTCAAACGCAATAGCTCGTGATCCGTCCGCCATTTTTGCAGGAAATATCTGTACAGCGGAGTCCCCTGCCTGAAGATTGAACCGTTCCATGATCGGATCATTGGTGGCACCGGGAAAAATTTCCTCGATGGCCGGGGCTTTCTGGAATTTCAGCACCTGTTCTTCAATTTTGACCTCCGTGCCGGTTTTTACCGCAGCCAGAAGGCCGCCGGCAATGCCGGTCAAAGCGGTCAATACCACTATCATACTTATCATTTCACGCATTGTTTATTCCCCTTCCCAAAGCTTTCGGCCTGATATTGTCCACCAGGGGGTTTGCAAGGTTGACCAGCAGAATGGCCAGGACTGTGCCGTCTGCATAGGCTCCCACATTCCTCATGAGGATAATCATGAATCCGCCGAGAAACCCATAGATGAGCATGGGTATCCGGTTCACAGGCGATGATGAGTTTTCAGTGATCAGGAAAAAAGCCCCCAGCAGCGTGTAACCGGAGAAAAGGTGAAACAGGGGGCCGGCATAGTTATCCGGGCTGGACAGATAAAAAAGTGCCGCTGTGACCAGAATCCCGACTATAAACGATATGGAAAGTTCCCATCGGATATATCCCCGCAGTATCAGGTAAATTCCGCCGATGATCAGCCCCAGACCAAAAGTGGTGCCGGCACCGCCGAGTTCTCTGCCCCAGATCATGTCTGAAAGGGAAAACAGATCAGCAACACCCGCCCCTTGGGATTTTACGGCTGCCAGAGGGGTCAGTGCGGGAAAATCAAAGATATAATTTACATAGGCCGTGTCAAAGTCAAAAAACATTTTCCAGGAAAGCATGAGCACTGCCATGCCTACCAGGGCCGGATGAAAGGGGTTGGCGCCGATGCCGCCGAAAATTGATTTACCGATAACCACGGCCACAAACGTACCCACCACAATCAGCCACCAGGGTGTGACGGCCGGCAGCATCATGCCGAACAGCAGCCCGATGACCGCCGCATCCAGATCGCCGATGGTAAAAGATTGTTTGGAAACACGGTTTACCACAAGTTCCCAGAGCATGGCGCAGGAGGTTGACAGCGCCATAACACCAAGGGCCGGTGCCCCGAATTGGATGATGCCGTATACTGCAGCCGGCAGCAGGGCCAGAATGATGTTCAGGTTCATTTGGAACAGGCTGTCTCCGTCATGCCAGAACGGTGCATGGGAAACGGTGAGTTTGGTATTATTCATGGGCAGTCTCCCTTTTAAACATCTGCTCGCAGTTTTTGCAGTTCATGTTTCCCCAGCCGGATATACTGGGACAATGCGATATGAGAGGTACAGACATAGGCACATAATCCACAGTCGATACAGGCCTCAAGATCACATTTATCAGCAGCGGCTTCATACTGCCCGGCCTGGAGAAACCGGACCAGCAGATTGACCGGTATGTCGGCCGGACAAACCTGGATGCATTTGCCGCAGTTGACACAGTTGTTGTCTGACAGCGGGGTAATGAATTGCCGGTCCTGGACCAGAATTGTGTCCATATCCGGTGTCACCGGGTGGTGAAGGGTGAATGTGGCAAAACCCTGCATGGGACCCCCGATGACAATGCGGTCCATTTCATTGATCTGAATGCCCAGCTGGCTGAAAATCTGGCCCAGCGGGGTACCGATCACCGCTTCCACCCGGTGGCGGGCCCCGGTTTTGTCAATCAGGGTGATACATTTTTCAAACACCGGGGCGTTGGTTTCAAAGGCCCGGGCCAGGGACACCACGGCTTCGGCCTGGATAAAACAGATGCCCATTTCCTCAGGGGTTGTGCCGGCCGGCAGAATTTTGTCCAGATGATTTTTCATGATCATGGCAGGCAGGGCTTCCGGATACTCCAAATCCACCGGCAACAGGGTCAGGCCGTCGAACCGGACACGGTCCTGGAGCATGTCCGGCAGGACCAGATATATCTTGGGCACCTTTGTGATCTGTTTGAGGATCTGTACCCCTTTTTGCAGGGTTGCGGCGTGGGTTGTGCCCATATACTGGGAAGTGGTGCTCAGCAGGTCTGTGTCTGATACCATGATGATCAGGGTATTGACAGGAACCTCGGTCCGGGCAAGACGGCCGAACGGGGGAGCCCCGGGCAGGTGATTCATATGCCCGGCCGCAAAGGACACCTCTTGTTTCATTTCCGGATATTCGATCCCGTCGGCTGCCTGGGTGTCCTTTTCTATGGCAATGCGGGTGCGCAGACCCCTGAAATCATCGGCCGTGAATGTATCAATGGATTTTATGGCGCCTGATACCGGTGAAACCGCATAATCAATGCTGTCTTCATACAGCTGGAGTTTCTGCCCTTTTTTGACCGTATCACCTTTCTGGATCAAAGCGTCCCTTGAACCGTCAAGGGGTTCGGGTAATAGAAGTGTCAAAAGAGCGGGTACATCGATTTTTTGGGGCGCTTCAGGATCGGGTTCCAGCAGGTCACAGGTCAACCCGGGTTTGGACAGCGCAAAGAAAGATCGTTTAATCATGAGTTACGTCCTTGTTTCAAAAAGCGGTTGTCATGACTGACGCAAGACAAAGGCGGCAGAATACCGGATTTAAAGCACATGACATGCATTGCAATCGACCGGCCCTGCGCCGTAATCTGCATGGCATCCGATGCATGTCTCATGAAGGGCATCCGTCCTTGACGGCATGTAATCGTCTCCGGTCTCCTCATGGCAGTCACTGCAATTGTAGGTCTCGTCATCATCAATGTTGTGATGACAGTCCAGACAATCCAGGTAATAGTCCTCCGTGTGTGTCTGGTGGGTGAACAGGACTTTACCGGCATCAGTTTGAAACATAATGCGAACCGGATCCACCGGTGCAGGAGGGGAAAAGGCAGCGTAACAGACGATCCCTGTGATCAGCAAAACCGTCAAGATCAAGACCGCAAATTTCAGATGTGGTTGTGATGTCATATGTCAATCTTCCAGTCTAAGGGGTTAGCGTTTATGTGACAAACCCACAACTGGCAGCGTATATAGTATATTGCTGCTGGGTTGGCAAGGAAAAAATTATTTTGAAGACGGCTTGCAGGCGGGCGCTGTCACCGACTTTGTCTTGCGGATCAGCACGGGTTTGAATTCTGTTTTTTGATTCATTGCCGCCGATTTTTTGTGAAGAATGACAAAAGCGATGCCAAAAAAAGAAAACCCCAATACCATGGCGGCAAAAGACGCATTAATCCGAAGTAAAGGGCCCAAGGCATCCCCGGTCAATGCACCGGCGACCAGGCAGAGAATCGGGACAACATATATCAGAAAGGTCAGCAGCAACGCGGATTTTGTCTGCATGCCGATCAGCACGGAATCTCCTGTTTCGACCCCTAATGTGTTGGGAACCTCCACAGTCATCTCTTTGCCCCGGTGGATGGTGCCGCAACTGTCTTTGGCCGTGCAGACCTCACAGGCTGCGGCCCGGTTGGTTTTAATCAGTGCCACATCCGGAGTGGCCCGGGTGACAATGCCCTGTTCAGTAATCATGGTGTGTCCTGTATCCTGGGTTGATATTAATGTGGTCGTGTCAGGCGCTAGATTCGGTGCATTATTACCCTTTCCGAAAACCCCTGTCAAATTTTTGTTTTTTTATCTTGACAACCAGCGGGTGATCTTATATAAACGTCGAGTCTTGATTCAAGACATGCTCCCCAGTAGCTCAGTTGGCAGAGCAATTGGCTGTTAACCAATGGGTCCGCGGTTCAAGTCCGTGCTGGGGAGCCAACACTACCAACGATATCCCGGTAAGGTAACTTACCGGGTTTTTTTGTTTGTGGCTGATTTAATATACATATAATACATTATCTTCATTGAACCCAAAAATAATATAATCAAGGAGAAAAATCATGTCACAAGCAAATGTGAATGGGGTCCAAATTGAGTATGAGACTTTTGGAGATAAATCTTCACCATCTGTATTATTAATTATGGGTTTGGCCGGTCAACTGATCCATTGGCAAAAAGAATTTTGTATGAAACTTTCAGACCACGGGTATCATGTTATCAGATATGATAACAGGGACTCAGGGTTATCAACAAAATTCAGCGAGGTTCGTTTGACAGAAGCCATGGAAAAAATCGGTGCTCTTTTTATGGGAGAGAAAGTTCCGGTTCCTTATAGTATTGAGGATATGGCGAATGATGCAGCCGGACTTCTTGATTTATTGGATATTAAGCAAGCCCATATATGCGGTATGTCCATGGGAGGGTTTATTGCTCAAACTTTCGCAATAAATAATCCTAATCGTATCTTAAGTCTAACCTCCATATACAGCAGTTCCGGGAACAGGAAAGAATTTCAACCAACAAAAGAAGTAATGGAATTCATGCTGACACCAATACCCGAAGAACGTGACGCTTACATTGAATATACCATGAAATATTTTAAATTAATTTCTGGAGCAGGCCTTCCATTCGGCGAAGATTTTCATCGAAACTTGGCAGCCCAGTCATATGACAGATCTTTTTGTCCAGAGGGTGTGGCAAGACAATCCCTTGCTATTATGACTCAAAAAGATAGAGCTTCAGATCTTGAAAATTTAGCAATCCCTGCACTTGTTATACATGGGGATGATGATCCAGTGGTTCCATTGGCGGCCGGGAAAGCCACCGCCGAAGCAATACCCAATTCAGAATTGAAAATAATCAAGGGAATGGGACATGCAATACCAAACTTACAGGCTTATTGGTCAGATATCTTGGATGCAATGATAAATCACATGGGCAGGTGAAGGACATGATCAAAAGGGTGATTCATGGCTGATGAAGCTGTCCTGCATATCTATGGTGCCGATGCCTGGGGATGGTGTGGATGGTTTGCAATTCATACCTGGATCGCCGCCAAAAGAACCGGTGAAAATGAATATACAGTATATGATGTGACTGGCTGGCGTGGTTATCATGGCCAGTCTGTTCTCCGGATTGCCACAGATATACCTGACCGATACTGGTATGGTGCAGAGCCCCTTTTAAGAACCCGCATTCCACAATGCCTTCTTTTTCCGCGCCGGCGGTTCTTTCAGCAGCGGCAACAACACCTCAGCCATGGTTCCCTTCCCCGGCGTACTTTTGATTTTGATGAAACCGCCATGCTCTTTGACGATGCCATGAACCACGGCCAGTCCCATGCCGAGCCCTTCATTTAATCCCTTTGTGGTAAAATAAGGATCGAAAAGGCGATGCATGATGGCCGGTTCAATGCCTTTTCCGGTGTCTTTGACCACCAGTCTGGCATAGTTTCCTGAATCCGGTCCGTCAAGACGGCTGGATGACGGTTGATTCAGTTCAATGGCTTCAAGGCTCACGGTCAACACCCCGGTCTGGTCGGACATGGCATGAACCGCATTGGTGAACAGATTCATCACCACCTGGTTGATCCCGACAGGATCCCCAGAGATCATTTCTGAGGAACAGCGGATGTCCTGACACATCTCAATCGAGCCGGGCAGGTCTTTTTGAATGAGATCCAGGACGTCTTTAATGGTTGGGCCGATGGCTATCGGTGTCCTGGATGCCCGCATTTTCTGGGCCACATTCAACAATTTTTGGACAACGTCTCTGGCGCGTAAAGCCGCGGCCCCAGCTTCTTCTAGATACACTTTGACCGGGTTTGACTCCGGAATCATATCGGCTGACAGTTCGATGTTTCCGGTAATCACAGTCAGGATATTGTTGAATTCATGGGCGATGCCGCCGGACAAGGAGCCCAGGGATTCCAGTTTGACCTGCCGGGTTGCCAGTTCCTGCCACTTTTTTCTTTCTATGGCGAACTTGATGGTCTTTATGAGCATCAGCGGCTCATACTGCCCCTTGACAATATAGTCCTGGGCCCCTTTCTCGATGGCTGAAATCGACGTTTCAAAGTCATTCAGGCCGGTAATAACCACAACGGCCGTGTGGTTATGAACCCGGAGAAATTGTGCCAGTGTGTCAATGCCCGTGCTTTCAGGAAGACCTAAATCCAAAAGAACCACATCGAAGAATGAGGATTTCAGGACCTCAAACGCATGGGTCAGATTGTCACTGTGAACCAGTTCATAGGCAAACCCGGGGGCCTGAACCAGGGTTTCCTCCAGAATAAAAACCTCTGCAGGATCATCGTCAATGTAAAGTATCCGTAATTTTTTCTTTTCCATGGCCTTTTTTAAGTCACTCATTTAAGTGGGTTGTCGGTTCGGGGCATGGTATTAACCCGGCAGGGACGCTATCGTGTGGGTAATTTAACAATCGTGAACCAGAAATTTTCGATGGCAGCCACCACTTTTTGAAATTCACCCAAATCAACGGGTTTCTTGATATAACAGCTGGCCCCGGTGGCATAGCTTTTTGCGACATCGATGCTGGAATCGGACGTGGTCAGGATCACAACGGGAATGTGCCTGAGTGCCGTATCCTGCTTGATTTCTTCCAGGGTTTCTCTGCCGTCTTTTCTGGGCATATTGAGGTCAAGCAGAATCAGGTCAGGGGTTGGGACGTGTGCGTATTCTCCCTGTTTTCTCAAGAATTCCAGGGCATACACCCCGTCTTGAACCGTATACAGATCCAGTTTGACCTTTGATTCTGCCAAAAGTTCCTCTGTGAGTTCCGTGTCAGCCGGATCATCATCCACCAGCAGAATCTTGATTCGTTCAATTGTTTCCATCGGTTTCTCCACTTTTAAATTAATGGGGACTGCTCCAGTTCCATTGCCTTTTCAATCGTTGGTATTGTAAAAAAGAACTCTGTGCCGTTTCCCGGTTCAGAGGTCAATGAGATTTCTCCGCCGTGTCTTTTCAGGATCTGCTGGCATATGGCCAGGCCGATGCCGGTGCCCTCATAGGCCTCTTTTGAATGCAGTCGCTGAAATATCACAAATATTCGGTCTTTGTATGCCTCGTCAATGCCGATCCCATTGTCTTTTACCTTGAAGACCCAGTTGGCACCGGCCTTTTCGGCACGGATGGTTATTTCAGGGTCCACCCCTTTGTTTCTGAATTTAATCGCATTTCCCACCAGATTCTGAAAAAGCTGTCTGATCTGAGACTCATCCCCATAGATATCCGGAAGGTCTTCGACAACGACCCTGCCATTGGTTTCCTTTAGTTGTGACGCGAACAGATCTTTGATGTCCTGAACAATTTCTGCTGTGTGTATTTTTTTAAACTCATCACCCCGGGTATTGATCCTTGAAAATTGAAGCAGGTCTGATATCAGCTGCTGCATTCGCAATGTGCCGTCTTTGATATAAAAAATATATTTCTGGCCTTTTTCATCCACCAGGTCATGATAGCGCCTTTCAAACAGCTGGGTGAAGCTGTTCACTTTTCTGAGGGGTTCCTGGAGATCATGAGACGCGACATAGGCAAACCGTTCCAGCTGTTCATTGGAATCTTTGAGTTCGGTGTTTTTTTGCTCAAACAAAAGGATGGCAGCACTTCTTTCTTTCATGGATCTGAAAAATTCCACCAGCAGATAGATGAGCAGGGATATATGTGCAAAAAGCCGTAACACATGCCAGAACCACCAGTGATCTGTCCAGGCATGGGAGTAGTGAAATGTCAGCCCTGCCAGTGCGGAAAGCGTTGCCACAAAAATCAGAACGGTGATCCCGGGTATCCGGTGTCTGTAGTAGTCAGCCGTCAGTTTGACAGCGGTAATGAAAAACAGGATGCCGGCGGCAACATTGATAATATCCGCCGTCTTTGTAAACGCGCCGCCATCCCCGATCATCCGGGGAAGAGAATCTCTGAAAAGGATCGTGGAACCAGCGGCAGACACAAAGAAAACTGCTGTGAGAAAAAACACAAGGGCTTTTTTCCTGAGAATGCTTTCTCCGCCAGGAAAAATGGAAAAAAAGAAAAACAATCCCCCGCACCACAGCGCCAGGCTGTGGGTGAGGACAAATCCGTCTCCGGGCGAAACAATGGCGTGAAACATGTCCCATATGCCCATGGCCAGAAAGCCCAGAGAGATAAACACATAGGACGGGTTTATTTTTTCGGTGAAAATTTCAAGCGACAGAAAGGCCATTAGTATGGCTGATACAGCCCCAATGGTCTCGATGGTTGAATGCAGCGGGTAGTTGATGACAACCGAATGCTCCCAGAAGAAATGGGGATCGATCAGTGTGATAATCGTCAATATTAGCAGCAATGCAAGACTTGAAAAAATACCGATGATCAGATATGGCTGGTACGTGTTCTTCTGGATCATTCCAGACGTTGATAAGGCTTTTCGAACAGCTTTTTCTTTTCCAAGGCCACGTGCCGCAGTGAATATTGATTTTATCTATGCATTTATATGCCGGCCACAGAAATTATGAATTTGATTTGAGAACAGGAATAAGAAATAATAACCGTTTTGAACGGATTGACCGTGAATCGATCCGGTGGATTCAATTTTATGGGAGACGTGATGAATCAGGCATTGAACAAGAAAATAGAATCGATCCGGCTGACCCAGTGTGTCAAAGGGGCCGGGTGAGCGGCCAAACTTCCGCCGGGGGACCTGGCGGCGGCGTTGGAAGGATTGACGGTTCCGACCAATGAGCATGTTCTGGTGGGAATGGGGACGGCCGATGATGCCGGGGTCTACCAGGTCAGTGATGACCTGGCGTTGATCCAGACCGTGGATTTTTTTACCCCCATTGTGGATGATCCCTATGATTTCGGCCGGATTGCCGCAGCCAATGCCCTGTCTGATGTCTATGCCATGGGCGGCATCCCCAAAACCGCCATGAATCTGGTGGCGTTTCCTTTGGGTTCCATGGACATGGCGGTGTTGAGAAAAATTCTGGCCGGGGGGATCCGGGTACTGGAAGAATCCCGTGCCGTGCTCCTGGGGGGGCACAGTGTGGAGGATGATGAACTCAAGTATGGATTGTCTGTCACGGGATTTGTTCACCCGGACCGGATTCTGGCCAACCAGGGGCTGAGACCCGGAGACCGGCTGGTTCTTACCAAGCCCCTGGGCACGGGTGTCATGAACACGGCCGTGAAAGCCGGTCTGACTTCCCCGGATCAGGTCAAGGAGATTACCGAGCTGATGGCCACTTTGAACCGGGATGCGGCAGATGTCATGACCCGGTTTCCCATTTCCGCGTGTACGGATGTCACGGGATTCGGTTTTCTGGGGCACCTGGCGGAAATGGTATCTGGCACGCCGGCGGCAGTGCGTATTGTCAGTGATCAGGTGCCCCTGATCGCCGGGGCACTGGCGTTTGCTGAAATGGGCCTGGTGCCGGGAGGGGCATTCCGGAACCGTCAGTTCCGGAGTCCCATGGTATCCCTGGCCGACCATATCCGCCCAGCCCTGCGGGATCTTCTGTTCGATCCCCAGACTTCGGGGGGCCTGCTCATGGGGTGTCCGGAAAAACAGGCCCCTGACCTTGTGGCGGCCCTGCACGACCAGGGCGTATCCAGTGCGTGCGTGATTGGAGAGGTGTCGGACCGGGAACCTGGAAAAATAGAGGTGGTCTGACAATTCAAAACGGAAATGCCGGACATAAATTAACCATTCATAAATGAGAGAATAAAAAGATGACAACCGATATCGATGCCCGGGGACAGGCCTGTCCCCAGCCCGTTCTGATGACCAAACAGGTGGTGGATACCGAGCGGCCTTCCCGGTTGACCGTGCAGGTGGACAATGAAGCCGCAGTTGAAAACGTATCCCGGTTTCTGGGAACAAAGGGATACGAGGCTACCACATCCGCCCAGGGTGACGTTTTCACTGTTTCCGGGGTGGACATGCAAAAATCAGGAAATCGAAATGATCCGCCGCAAATCGATTCAGGCGTGCCCGGGGTTTCAGAATCAGATGACAAAGAAATGGGTCAGAAAATCCTGGTGGTCATTGCTTCGGATCGCATGGGGTTTGGGGACGATGACCTGGGCCGGAAACTGATGATCAGTTTCATCAAGACCCTGGGGGAAATGGGAGATGATCTGTGGCGGATCGTGCTTGTCAATAACGGGGTCAAGCTCACCATTGAGGGATCTGCGGTGCTGGAAACGCTTCAGGCATATGAAAAGCAGAAGATTTCCATCTGGGTCTGCGGCACCTGCCTGACCCATTTTGATCTGCTGAATGAAAAACAGGTGGGAGAAACCACCAATATGCTGGATATTGTCACGGCCATGCAGCTGGCTGCCAAAGTGATCACGCTTTGAATCGGAATAAAAACACCGATTTTTTACTTTAACCGCTGCCTGAAGCTGTGCTATAGAATGCTGAGTTCACTCTTTTCAAAGGAGGCGGTAACATGAACCATGCATCTTCTCAACGACTGGCTACCGATCTGTTCGCCGCAGCAGGTGTGGAAATCAACGGGACAAATCCCTGGGATATTCAGGTGAATCAGGATCTTTTCTTCAAGCGGCTGGTGGCCGGCGGCTCCAGAGCGCTGGGTGAAAGTTATATGGACGGGTGGTGGGAATGCCCCAGACTGGACCAGTTTTTTGATAAAATTCTGCAGGCCCGGCTGGATGAACAGGCCATAAAATCCATACGTGCTGTGTGGTGCCGTGTCAAGGCGATGTTGACGGCATCTCCAGGAAAATTCAGAGCGTTTGAAATCGGCCGGCGGCATTATGATATCGGCAATGAACTGTTTTTGCTGATGCTGGACAACTCCATGAATTATTCCTGCGGGTACTGGAAAAAAGCCGACACCCTGGCAGCGGCCCAGGAAGCCAAAATGGAGTTGATCTGTCGAAAGTTGCAGCTGGCACCCGGTATGCGGGTGTTGGACATCGGTTGCGGATGGGGAGGATTGTCTGCATATATGGCACAAAAATATCAGGTGAGTGTGAAGGGTGTCACCGTGTCAAAAGAGCAGGTGACCCTGGCCACGGAACGGTGTCAGGGACTGCCTGTGGAGATCCGGCTCATGGATTACCGGGATCTGAATGACCCCTTTGACCGGGTCGTGTCTGTGGGAATGTTCGAGCATGTGGGCAGGGCCCACTACAAAACCTTCATGGCCGTGGTTCACCGGTGCCTGAAGGATCGGGGACTTTTTCTGCTGCACACCATTGCGGGTAACCGGTCCGTGCGCAGCAGCGACCCCTGGGTGTCCAAATACATTTTTCCCAATTCCATGGTGCCGTCCGGGCGCCAGATCACGGAGGCGGCGGAAAAATTTTTCATTCTGGAAGACTGGCACAGTTTCGGTCCTGATTATGATCCCACTTTGATGGCCTGGTATGACAATTTTGTGGCCAACTGGGACAGGATCAAGCACCGGTATGACAACCGGTTTTTCCGCATGTGGACCTATTACCTGCTGGCCTGTGCCGGCACCTTCAGGGCCCGGAGCAATCAATTGTGGCAGATTGTGTTCTCAAAAGGCGGTGTCCGGCCGACATATACCAGTGTGCGATGATTCAACGGCTATGGCCCCGGAGGGATCAGCCCTTTGGCCAGGGCATATCGGGTCAGTCCGGCAACGGTCCGGATCCCCAGTCTGGATTTAAGATTTCGGCGGTGGATATCGATGGTTTTCACGCTCAATTGCATGCTTTCTGCGGCTTCCCTGGAACTACGGCCTTCGGCGATATGCACCAGTACCTGTTTTTCCCGTGGGGTCAGTCGGCTCAGGCGATCCGGTGAATCCCCCACCAGCAGGTGAGTGATTTCCGGACTCACATATATATGGCCGGCCAGGGCTGCTTTGATGGCAGTCAACAATTCTTTGAAAGAGCAGGATTTGAGTACATACCCGGATGCCCCGGCATCAAGCATGCCTGTGACATAAATTTTTTCCGTATGCATGGACAGGGCGATAATGCGGATTTTCGGATGGATTCCCAGAATTCTTCGGGTGGCTTCCATGCCGTTGAGATCGGGCATGCTGATGTCCATGAGGATAAGATCCGGGACGGATTTTTCAGCTAAAGAAACCGCCTGAGCCCCGTTGTCGGCCCGGGCGGTGACAGTGAATTCACCCGTCGCTTCCAGGGCCTGACTGATGCCGTGGTGGAATACCCGGTGGTCATCCACGATGATGATGGTTTTTTTATTCATGGAGTATTGATTCCCTTTGATTGACCGGCGCGGTCAGCAGAACGGTTGTTCCGTTGCCGGGGGTGGATGTGATGGTCAGGGTGCCGCCGAAATTCTGAATCCGTTCAGACAGGCTGTAAAGACCGAATCCACCGTCTTTGGAAGGTTTCAATGTCTGGATGTCCATGCCCGCGCCGGCATCTTCCACCTGCAGGCAGATGTCCGGACCCGAAACCCACAACGTGATGGCAGCCTTTGGGGTACGGGCATGTTTTTGGATGTTGGTCAGCAATTCATTGACCGCCCGGTACAGGGTGACCTTCAGCGCATGGGGCACCGGAACGGGATCCGTGACCTGGTTGATATACCGGTATGCCGTCCCTTCCCGGGCATTGATCTCCTCGATCAGCGCCCCAATGGCGATATCAATGTCAAAGTCATCCAGGATCGGTGGAGACAGTTTGTAAATCAGTGTTCGGATCTCCCGAACCGCCTGTTCCAGAATGGCCTGAATCTCGTAGACCTGGTCCGGCCCGGGCGGATCATCAGATTCCACCAGATTTTTTGTCCGGGAAATGCCCATGGCCAGGGTCTGGACCACGCTGTCGTGCAGATCCGACGCCATCAATTTTCGTTCTGTTTCGTCCGAGTGAACCAGGTATTCATTGAGCTGTTTCAGCCGGGCTGCCTGATGAGACAGTGCTTGAATATGGGTTTTTTCCCTTTGCTGGGACTGGTGCAGACGCTGGGTCATTTCATTGAAGGCCCGGGACAGATCCCCGATTTCATCATTGCGGTTTTCCGGGGCTTTTTCTGAATATTCCTCCCAGGATATCCGGTGTGTCAGACGGGTTAACTGCTGGAGAGGACGGACAAACCGTCTGACCCCTGAATAGCTGCACCCCAAGGCCACAAGAAATATGATACCGGCATAGATCATAAAGCTTTTCAGGATACCGGACAGGTTGTCATCCATGACCTTGCGTGTCTGTTCAATGGAGTGGAGCAGATTGGTTTCGTTATTCACCAGCACGATGTGCCAGTTGGTTTGATGGAGGCGGTGGGAGGCCAGAATATAGGACCGGTCCTGGATGGTGAGTGTGTCCTGGTAGGACGCGGCATTCAAAATCTGCCGCGTAATTTGTTTGATGACAGGCCGCCGGGATTGGGTGAGGTTCAGTGACAGAATGTCATCAGAATACTTGAAATGGCTGATGTCCATGTCCAGGCCAAGCAGGGGCAGCAAATCAACGGGAAAAGAGATCAATCGACCCTGGGAATCCATGAGCAGCGCAAAAAAATCGCCGGGGGGGGCATCTGGATTCGAAAAAATCGGATGGTCTGTGTTCAGATCCTGAAACATGTCGGCCAGAGGGATATCCATACCCGTGACCCCTTTGAGCCGGCCGTTTTCATCCAGTATGGGGGCAACACCCGTCATCATCAGTCCGGGTGCCACATCGTCTTTGTAAGGCCGGGTCCACCGAAACCCGTAGTCCGCCTGGGGCTGCTGGGTAAACGTGGTCATGGGTTCACCGTTTCTAAGGTCGAAATCAGCCGGGTTCGGCAGGTTGAAACACGCGTTACGCATGTCCGGATTCAAGGTATAGTATTTTCCGATTCCCGTCCGGGTGATGACATGGGCGGCCATGGCCCGGGGGGAATTTTTCTTGGCCATGACCAGATACAGATCCATTTCCGCCAGGGCCTGCAATTCCGATACAATGGGCAAAGACAGCGTCTTATCCCCCCAGAATGCCGTGATAAGCGGGTCGGATTCAGGGGTATACCATATGGCGTTTCCCGGATGATATATCATGGCCGGAACCATGGAATGAAAGGCATGGCCGGCTGCCAGGCGGGTGTAGATTTCACTGGCTTTCATTCCCATAAATGTCACGGATGTTTGATAATGTAAAAACAGTTCATCGTATTTTCGGGCTTTTTCCCGGGCCATGGATGCCAGATATTGATTGGCCATCTGCTTGATTTGTCTGGTATTGGCCTTATTTGCAAATTGACCCAGGTCTTTCAGCGATTGATTGACCAGAAAAAACAACGGGATGGTAAAGATCAGTATGGATATGACAGAACTGCAGAACAGTTTGATGGAAAGAGGTATTTTAAAAAAAGAGGTCTTTCTTTTCACGGGCATCAGCGATTCAACGTCCAGTCGTAATACAGATATTGGATAGGAATTTCGCCGGTGGCAGCGGTGTTATCCAGTGTCTGTTTCAAGGTATCATCCGCATACCGGCGGATGAACCCCAAAGGGTTGTCTGAAAAATCCGCTTCAAACCATTTAAAAATCCGGCTGATATAAAGGGTGCCGGCTTTTAAAAACGTGTTGCCCGGCTGGTTGATGAATCGCCGGGTCTGTTCATCCAGGCGGGATTCCAGGGTGTCGCCTTCATAGGGTTTGTTTAACAGCGGGGGACAGCTTTTTGCCGCACAATTGATGGCAAAATGCATTCGTGGATCTTTGAACCGGGGCCTGAGAATGTCATGTTCAATATGGTCCAGATTCACGTTGAACCCGTTGAGGGGAATGAATTTTTTACCCCAGGGATTGGAAAAAAAACTGCCGGTCTCCTTGATGGAATTGATGCCTGGATACCGGGTCAGAATCAGCTTGATGGTAAATGCATTGTAAGCGTTGATATAAAAAGCGAACTGGTGATTGTGAGATAAAATGCCCGGGTCGGTTGCGCTTAAAATGGCCAGATATCGATCCAGTTTGGCTTCATCCTGCTTGAACCCGTCATAATCCACCCGCCCGTTTTGGACATGGTCTTTAAGCAGTTCAGCCCACAACCGGTTGTCCACGGAATCTGAAGCAACGGAGAAATCAGGGCCGGTCAACCCCATTGATACGATGAATAGTGATACGATGAATAATATGAGAAAAACCGCAGGTTTCATTCTGCCAGTTAACCACATTTTTTCAGTAATTGCCACCGGATTTTACTATTCTCAGGGGTCATGGCCGGGGTTAAATCCTGCCGATGCCGGCAGCCAGATTCAACCCGCCGTGGAAAAAAGGAAAGGGGGTGAGGTTGAGATGGTTGAGGTCACTGAATTGCTTTCCGGGAAAGATGAGTCCCGCGCGCCAGCCTTTAAAATCCAGTGCCAGCTTCCGGATAATTTCCCGGTAAAAAACCGTGGTATCCAGGTGATTTTTCAGGCGCCGGCCATAGGGCGGGTTGAGTACCACAACCCCTTTTTTGCGGGTGAACTGATCCGGACGTAGATCAAAAAAATTGTGTTCAAAGGCGTGCACCTGGGCCAGAAACGCATGGTCGGACAGATTCCGGGCCAAGGCGGCCAGGGCATGAGGATCCACATCCGAGGCAAATATGGATGAGGCCGTTGAAAACTGCTGTGCCGCCTGGGACCGGACATGGGCAAAGCCCGCCGAACTGAAACCGGGCCAGGCCTCACAGGCTAATCTGCGATAGTACCCTGGTGGAATCCGGGCCTGAATCATGGCCCCTTCAATGGCAAAGGTGCCGGACCCGCACATGGGATCCATGAGCACGTCCTGTCCGGTGAATCCGGCTGTTTCCAGGATGGCAAAGGCCAGGTTTTCCCGCAGCGGGGCCGCGGCCACCTGTTTTTTAATGCCGCGCTTGAACAGCGGGGGGCCTGACATGTCCAGGGAGATTTCAAACCGGTTGTTTTCAGCCCGGATCATGACCGTCTGTGACGGGATATCTTTTTGCGACGGGAGGTCTTTGCCGGAAACACAAGGGGCCGTGTCGCCGGGTTTGACGTCTAACGCAGCCCGGATGATGGGGCCGCACCTTTGGGCGATGGCATCGGAATGGTATAGCCGGGAAGTATGGGTGGTCACCTGGATGGACGGATCAGTGCCGGCGGGCAGAAACAGTTCCCAGTCAATGTCGGACAGTTTTTTTTCCAGCAAAGAAAAATGGGTGGCCCTGAATCGGGCCAGGCGCAGGAGAATTCGGGATGGTGCACGCAGCCACAGGTTGGCCGGGCAGGCATCGGCTAATTTGCCGGAAAAATTCACCCCGCCGGGCACCACCTGAATATCGTGAATCCCAAGGTTCAGGCGGGTGAGTTCTTTGGCACAGACCTGCCGGAGCCCGGGCGGGCATACGGCAAAAAAATCATGGACCCTGGCACTGACTCGTCGTTTGACCCGCCTGGCAAAGGCCGAATCCGTCATAAACGTGTCAGCTGTCTGGGTCGCAGGCATCCAGAATCTGCTGGATCCGTTCCTGGATGAAATCGATGGCTGCCGCAATGGTGTCGGGTGAAACAGGCGGGACATCGGAAGCCAGGCGCTTGACTTTTGTTTCATCCATGTCAGCGATTTTTGATACGGCAAAACTGTCCACGGTTTCCCCCTCGGGCAGCAGACCGCATCCCCCCACCACGCCGAGAAATTCATCTTTAAGAAAAACAGGGACCACCAGTTTGGTCAAACCGGCGTCACATTCTTCCACCAGGGGTTCCCGGGATTTTTTCACCAGGGCATTCATGGCCATGTGCGCCGCCGAGCAGATAAAGGTCTGGCCTTTTTCAATGGATTTGATGGCAGGGCAAAGCGGGTTGGAAAAATTTTTCACAGTGGTGATGCGGATCCCTTCGGGATTGAACACAGACCCCTGAAGGTTGAATTTTTCATACAGATCGGTTTCCAGCGCTTCCCATGTGTTTAAAGGGCAAAGATCTAAAAGGGTCATATCTGATTCCCAAAAAATTTAAATTATATCCACGCATGATGTGAATGTCAAACATATCTAAAACCCCGGGATGGTGACACCTTTTTTAAGGGGTAAGATAGGAGGGTAAGATGCCACCATCCCGGGGTTTTAGACAGTTTTTTGATGTTGGTTTGGCATGGGGCATGCATAGCCATGCCCGGCTTAAGCTCTACCAGTGACCTTCAGTATTGGCCGCAGTTGAAATCGTATATTCTCCCGCCTGGAACCGTTCCACGGCCGATTGAACCGTGCCGCTGACATCGTTGGCCACTTTGACGTTGGCGGCATCCAGTGTTTTAAACGCGTTGGGTCCGCAAAATCCGGTCAGCAGGACCTTCGCCCCTTTTTCGCTGACTGCGGCCGCCGCCTGAATACCGGCCCCTTTAAAGGAGTCTCTGTTGGCGGCATTGTCGATGACTTCGACGTCCAGGGTTTCGGAATCCACCACCAGGATATAGGCGGCCCGGCCGAAACGCGGGTCCACCTCGGCAGACAGATCCGTGCCCGTGGCTGTAATGGCAATCTTCATGGCACCTCCTTATTGTCCGCCTCCGCCGCCGCAGACCTGGTCGTTGGTGATTTCCGGCAGTTTGCCGGCAATGAGATCCATGACCACAGGCTCGATGTCCGGCCGCTGGTCATCATGGAACACGTCAATGCCCACCTGGCGGAATCCCATCAAAGGCCGCATGCCGATGCCGCCCACGATCAGGGCGTTGACCCGGTGTTCCGCCAGCAGATTCACCGGTACCATGCATCCGCCCTGAACATGTTCCTGGTTGTCCAGCGTGGAAACACCGGTAATTTTGCCGTCTTCCACATCCACAAAGGTAAACACGTCACAATGTCCGAAATGCCCGGATCGAGTTCCTTTGAGGCCTCCCTCACCATTGGAGGGAATCGCGATTCTTCCGTTTTTCATACAAGCTCCTTCAAACTGATATTTGGTTGTTCTTGGGTTTATTACATCAATCGGTCTAATTTCATGGCAGGATGGGTCATCACTGTTTCCCAGATGTTTCTGACCGCTTTGGCAGCCGGGCAGGTATCATCATATTCCAACAGCGTCTGAATCTGGATCATGGCTTTGGTAAAGACCGGATCAAACGGAATTTTCCCTGCCACCAGAATATCTTTTTCTCGGGCAATGGTTTCGATGGCCCGGGTCTGGTCCAGGTTCAGATCAAATTTATTGATGCACACCATGGCCGGGATCTTGAAGTGGGCGGCCAGTTCCCCCACCCGTTTCATGTCATGGATACCCGACACCGTGGGTTCTGCCACGATGAGAATGGCACTGGCCTGGCCGATGCTGGCAATGACCGGGCATCCGATGCCCGGAGGGCCGTCCGTGAGAATCAAATCAATATGTGCGTCTCTGGCCCGTTTTTTGGCCTGTTCCCTTACCAAGGCCACCAGCCGGCCGGAGTTTTCTTCGGCAATGCCTAACCGGGCGTGAACCATGGGACCGAACCGGGTATGGGACACAAACCACTGGCCGCAGGTTTTCTGGGGAAAGTCAATGGCGGATTCCGGGCACATATCCACACAGACCCCGCAGCCCTCACAGTTCAAGGTATCCACGGTATATTCTCCCTGGGTTTCATCAATGGCATCGAACCGGCACAGTTCCAGACACGTGCCACAGCCCGTGCACCGGTCCGGGGCGATGACGGCTTCGTTGCCGCCGACAAAATCATGGGTTTCCTGAACATCCGGGGCCATAATCAGGTGCAGGTCGGCTGCATCCACATCAGCATCACAGAGCATCAATGAGGATTTAAGCCCTGCAAATGCGGCGGTCAGGCTGGTTTTGCCCGTGCCGCCTTTTCCACTCAATATCACCAGCTCTTTCATGGGGCACACTTTTTTTGATCTGCCAGAAGACAGATTTTCTGATAAAGGGTTTGAAATTTTTCTTTGTAATCTTCCTGCTGGGCGATGATCAGATCGCCTTTGGAATAGGCCTGGGCAATGGCCTTGTCATAGGGGATTTCCATGAGAACCGGCAGGTTTTTTTTTTCGGCATAGGCATATACGGCATCATCTCCCATGCCGGCCCGGTTGATGATCAGACCGTGGGGAATATTCAGCAGCCGCACGGTTTCCACGGCCAGTTTCAGGTCATTGAGTCCAAATGGGGTGGGTTCTGTGACCAGAACGACAAAATCCGTGTCTTTCATGGCCGCGATGACGGGACAGGATGTGCCGGGCGGGGCATCGATTAAAGTGATGCCTTGATCCGGAGCCCGGTGGGATTTGACCTGGCGGATCACCGGCGGGACCATGACCTGGCCGATATCCAGCAATCCCTGGCCAAAATTCATGTCCGGCAGCGGCCCGGTGCCGGTTTCCACGGTGCCTAAAATCCGTTCTTTTTCCGTGACGGCATTTTCCGGACAGATGACCGTGCACCCGCCGCAGGAATGGCACAGTTCAGGAAACGTGACCACGGTGTTTGCAGTGACTGCAATGGCATTGAACCGGCAGATATCCATACATTTTTTGCAGAATGTGCACCGGTCCAGATCGATTTTTGGCACGGGTGCAATCACTTTTTCCCGGGATTGGATTTCCGGGTGCAAAAATAAATGGAGGTTGGGTTCTTCCACATCACAATCCAGCACCGTGACCGGCTGATTCAATGAAGCGGCCAGATTGGCGGCCACCGTTGTCTTTCCGGTACCGCCTTTTCCGCTTGCAATGCTGATGATCATTTATGATACCTCTTTTAAGTTACAATAGGTTCAGTTTTTTCAAGATGGCCACCAGTTTTTCTCCGGATTCAGCATCCGGGGCCGGTGGCAGCTGCATGAGTACGCCAAATCCTTCATACGTCTCATGAAATTCGTCTGCAGATAACGTGCTGACTGCGGCACAGCTGGTCATGGGACTTGTCATGATCACTTGCGCCAGCAGTTCCCGGCCGGTCATGTCTGCCAGGGTTTCGTCCGTGATCACCAGATCAATTTTTTCCTTTTTGTCCCCGGCCCGGGAGATACGTTCCAAAACGGATTTCCCCGTGTCGGTCCACTGAATATCCATTGGAGACTGCTGTAACACCCCTGCCATTTTTTCAAATGTCTGTTTGTCTTTTACCGCCAGTACCGCGTATATCATGGTTTTTCCTTAAAGTTCTTTGTCCTGTTTTTGAACCATACCGGGTTCATTCAACACCCATCCTCACAAAGCAAGGCCTGTGCCATTCAATGTATTTTTGTATATAAAACAGTGTTTGCCCGAGATATCAGGCTGTTGCCCGGCACGTTACCATTTTTTGCCAGAGGATCGATGAAAAGATGCCGTGCCAAAGTTGCGGTTGTGCGACCTGGAGTGTCGTTTCTGAATCAGTGCAGGTGCCCCTATATCGGCACGTATCCATATACACCCCCGTGGATCGCCTGAATACAGGATTCAACAAAGCATGTGTCAGATATAAATTTTTTGGCATAATGCTTGCTTCAACCTAATAGTTCATTGTAACATATTTGATAGATCCTGAGCTAAGGGAGGTGTCTTGATGTCAGATCCCAGCAAGCGTCCGGCGGATACGGGATCTGCCCGCGTCGGAACACAGGAAAACAGGTCGCTGCACCCCAAAAAATCATGGACGATCCTGGTGATCGACGATGAACCCGATGTGCGGGATGTCATGGTCATCAGCCTTGAAGATGCCGGTTACAGGGCGCTTTCTGCGTCGGACGGTGAGTCCGGTCTTAAGCTGCTGGAAACCCGGGAACCTCAGATTCTCATCACGGACATCAAGATGCCGGGCATGAGCGGCCTGGAAGTGTTGAAAAAAGCCCACATGATTCGGCCTGAAACCCAGGTGATCGTCACCACGGGATTTGCAGACATCAAAAAAGCGATCACCGCGTTGCAGTACGATGCGTCCGATTTCATCACCAAACCCGTGGACGACACCACGTTGCACCTGGCCTTGAAACGGGCCATGGAGCGGTATGAAAATCAGAAGGAACTGGCGGATTATACCCGGCTTCTGGAACAGACCGTCCTGAATCAGGAAAAGATTCTGCACCAGGAAAAAATGATGTCTTTAGGCCGCCTGGCCGCCAGTATGGTCCATGAGATCAACAATCCGCTGTCCGGGATTCTGAATTATATCACGCTGATGATCCGGCTGGTGGAAAAACCGGGATGGGACGGTGCCGGTCAAAACCGGTTTAAAGAGTATCTGACCATTATTCACAAGGAAACCCGGCGCTGTGCCGACCTGGTTTCCGGACTCCTGCAGTTTTCCAGAAAATCCAGTCTTCAATTCGGGCCCGTGGATATCTGCGAGCTGATCGAGTACAGCCGGATGCTGTGCAATCACAGGCTGGAACTGGCCAATATTCTCCTGGAAATTACCTGTGATCCGACTATTCCCAAGGTGTCGGGCGATATCAATCAATTGCAGCAATGTGTGATCAATCTGATTTTCAATGCCATTGACGCGATTGAAGGAAAGCATCCGGCAGCATTGGACAGTATGAAAGAATCGTCTCCCACGGCCCGGCCTCTGGGCCGGATCCGGATCAAGGCAGATATCGAGGATGCGGATCATCAGGTATGTATCCGGGTGGAAGATGACGGCAAAGGCATCTTTCCCGGGGACCTGCCCCGCATTTTTGAGCCGTTTTTCACCACAAAACAGGACGGTCACGGTGTGGGCTTAGGCTTGTCCACGGTGTACGGCATCATCGAACACCACAACGGCATCATTGCCGTGGACAGTGAGCCGGGACAGGGCGCCTGTTTCACCATCCGATTGCCTGCGTCGGAAGAAACCACAAAAACAAAGGAATTAAATCCATGATACCTGACTATTTGCCGATACGTGTGGGGGTTTACATCTGTCACTGCGGCGTGAATATTGCCGGAAAAGTGGATGTGGCGGATGTCAGTGAATGGGCCGGCTCCCTGCCCCATGTGGTCGTTTCCAGGGACTACAAATTCATGTGTTCCGAGCCGGGCCAGGCCATGATTGAAACAGACATCAAAGAATATGGACTGAACCGGGTGGTGGTGGCCTCCTGCTCCCCAAGGCTGCATGGGAAAACCTTTATGGAAACCTGCCGGAGAGCCGGGATCAATCCGTATTATTTTAACATGGCTTCCGTCAGAGAACAGGTGTCCTGGGTGACCAAAGACGGGGACCGGGCCACCCGCAAGGCCCGGCGCCTGGTGGCGGCGGCCGTGAGCCGGGTGGCCTTTCATCAGCCGCTGACCACGGGCCTGTCCGAGGTGCATCCGGATGTGGCCGTCATCGGCGGGGGCATTGCCGGGATGCAGGCGGCCATCGATATCGGAAACGCCGGGCTTACGGTGCATCTCATTGAAAAAGACAGTACCATTGGCGGTCACATGCTCCAGTTTGACAAAACCTTTCCCACCCTGGACTGTGCCGCCTGCATCGGTACGCCCAAGATGGTGGAGGTGGCCCAGAACTCAAATATCGATCTGCACACCTTCAGCCGGGTGACGGAAGTGACCGGGTTTGTCGGCAATTACACGCTGGATATCACGGAAAAACCCCGGTATGTGAACCCGGATCTGTGCACGGGATGCGGGGAGTGCGCCACGGTATGTCCGGTGTCCATCCCCAGTGCCTGGGATATGGGCTTGTCGAACCGAAAAGCCATTGGCAGAAGTTTTCCCCAGGCCATTCCCATCACGTTTCAGATCGAAAAAAATCAGACCGCCCCGTGTACCCGGACCTGTCCGGCCGGCATCAATGTGCAGGGATATGTGCAGCTGGCAAAACAGGAAAAATATGATCAGGCCCTGGCATTGATCATGGAAAAAGCCCCGTTTCCCGGGGTCCTGGGCCGGGTATGCCCCCATCCCTGTGAAACCGCCTGTGCCCGGGGGGAAACAGACAAACCCGTGGCCATCCGCCTGCTCAAACGGTATGTATCTGACATGGCCGGGCCCGATGCCCGTCAGATTCCCGATATTGTTGATAAACAAGAAAAAATCGCGGTGATCGGGGCCGGACCGGCCGGACTGACTGCGGCCTATTTTCTGCGCCTCAAAGGATACGGGGTCACGGTGTTTGACGCATCAAGTCAGGCCGGGGGCATGCTTCGCACCGGGATTCCTGCGTATCGTCTGCCCAGGGATGTGCTGGATCAGGAAATCCAGCACATCCTGGACCATGGCATCGACCTGAAACTGAATGCCTGCCTGGGAAAAGAGGTGGACCTGCCAGGTCTGAAAGAACAGGGATTTCGGGCCGTGTACCTGGCTACCGGGGCCCATCGGTCCCTGAAGCTGGGTCTGGAAGAAGAAGACACTCTTTCCGGGGTCATGGATGCAGTCACGTTTCTAAGACAGATCAATTCAGGAGAACAGACTGCCTGTCACGGCAGCGTCCTGGTGGTGGGCGGCGGCAATGTGGCGATCGATGCGGCCCGGTGCGCCCGGCGGATTCCCGGATGTGAAGTCACCCTGGTCTACCGCCGCACCCGGGAACAGATGCCGGCCTATGCCGATGAAATTCAAGGGGCCCTTGAGGAGGGCATCACCCTCCTGGAGCTGGCCGGTCCGGTCCGGCTGGAAGAAGATCAGGGCACACTCACACAGGTGGTGTGCCTGAAAAATGAACTGGGACCGCCGGATGCTTCCGGACGGCGGCGGCCCGTGCCTGTGGAAGGATCGGAATTTGTCCTGCCCTGTGATACCTTGATCCCGGCCATCGGCCAGTATCCGGATGACCTGGGCATGGATGGACTGCCCGGGATCGAGATCACGGGCCGAAACCGGATCAAGGTGGATGGCATCACGTTTCAGACCGGGGAACCCGGGGTGTTTGCCGGCGGGGACCTGGTCCTGGGGCCGGCCACCGTGGTCCAGGCCATCGGCCATGGGCGGACCGCGGCTGACTATATCCATGAATTTATCCAAAATCCGGCCCGGTTTGACAAAGGGGCCGATACGGGCTTGGCAGATACGTCCGCTACCGGACCGGCAGACACCACTGGAGCTGACTGGCACACGGCTGACAAGGCAGCTTCTTTGTCTGAAAACAGATCCGAAAAAAGGGCTTTGAACGCGTTCACATCCGAGCCCCCGGGGGCCGTTCCCCGGGCCGAACCGGCCTGGATGGACCCGGATCAACGGATATCCGGGTTTGACGAGGTGGAAGCCTGCCTCACCCCGGATCAGGCCCTGGCAGAGGCGGGCCGGTGTCTCAACTGCGGGATCTGCTGCGAATGCAAAGCGTGTGTGGCCGCCTGTGAACGGGATGCCATCGACCATGACATGAAAGAAAAACACTATCAGATCCAGGTGGGCAGCATTATTCTGGCCACGGGGTATGACACCCTGGACCCGACGGCCATGACCCGGTTCGGTTACGGCCGGTACCCCAATGTGTATACGGCCCTGGAGTTCGAGCGATTAAGCAATGCCACGGGCCCCACGGGCGGACAGATCCTGATGCGGGACCATGACCGGACATTTACACGGCCTCCCAAATCCGTGGCCATTGTGCATTGTGTGGGGAGCCGGGATGTGAATTTCCATGAATACTGCTCCCGGGTCTGCTGCATGTACGCGTTGAAATACACCCACCTGATCAAGGAGAAAGTGGGCCATGACACCCAGGTGTATGATTTTTATATTGATATGCGCTGTTTCGGCAAAGGGTATGAAGAGTTTTACAACCGGTGCCAGCAGGAAGGGACCGTTTTCATCCGGGGCAAGGTGGCGCAGATCACGCATCAGCCCGGAGTTGACGGGGAAACGGAGAAACTGGTGGCAGTAGCCGAAGATACCCTGATGGGAGAGGTGATTGAAGTGCCCGTGGACATGGTGGTGTTGTGTACAGCCATCCAGGCCCGGCATGATGCGGGAGAGATCGGCCATGTCCTGGGACTCAACCATGGGGCGGACGGATTTTTCCTGGAGGAACATCCCAAACTCGGGCCTGTGAATACGTCCACGGAAGGTGTGTTTTTGAGCGGGTGCTGCCAGAAACCCATGGACATCCCGGACACCGTGTCCCAGGCATCCGGGGCTGCGGCCAAGTCATTGTCCCTGGCGGCACGGGGCCAGGTGGAGATTTCTCCCACCGTGGCCAGCATTGATCCGGATATCTGTGCCGGATGTCAATTGTGTCTGGTGCTGTGCCCCTATGGGGCCATTGAATTTGATGAAGACCGGCAGGTGTCCGTGGTCAATGAAGCCGTGTGCAAAGGATGTGGTTCCTGTTCCGGGGCGTGCCCCAGCGGTGCGGCCGTGAGCCGTCATTTTACCCGAAAACAGATGTTTGCCGAAATCAGCGGTGTGCTGGCTCAGTTGTGAATCTGCCGGTATTCTTGCCAACGACCATTATAGACTGTTTGATTATTTGATTGTTTGACCTTTTCTACAGGAGGACCCCATGACCCAGACCGTGATGGAACCATCACAGGCAACCCCCTCTAAAATCCCGTCTCTGACCGGAGAGGCATTCGAACCCGTGCTCATTGCATTTGTGTGCAACTGGTGCACCTACACGGCCGCAGACCTGGCCGGCACCTCCCGCCTGTCCTATCCGGACAATGTCAGACTGGTGCGGGTCATGTGTACGGGCATGGTGGATCCCCAGTACGTGATCAAGGCGTTTCTGGAAGGGGCCGATGCCGTGCTGGTGTCCGGTTGTCACCCCGGAGACTGCCACTATATCAATGGGAATTATAAAGCCCGGCGCAGGATCCTGTTGCTGAAACAGATTCTGCCCCGGTTCGGCATTGACGCGAAAAGGCTTCGGCTGACCTGGATCGGGGCCAGCGACGGGATCGAATTTGCCCAGACCATGACAAGGTTTGTGAAAGATATCAAAGAGATAGGGCCGTGTCAGGCCCGGCAGCAACCGGTCATCTGAACACCAGGCACCCATTGTCCAATACCACAGGAGAAATTATGATTGCATCCATTCAAACCAAAAACCAGTCCATCACCCGGACCCTTCAGGATTTTTTTGCCGACCTGCTTAAAACCGGGGCCGTGGATGCCGTGCTGGTGCCGTCCCGGATTTCAGAATCCTTGTATGTCAAACCCTGCCTGATCACTTCTGCCGATCAGATGGACCCGACCGTGCCTTTGGGGCCGGGCTTTTTTGTCAATGCCGGCCCCATGGTGTCCCGGCTGACCCGGACAAAGGCCGGTGCCACCATCGGGGTGTGGCTTCGTCCCTGTGAAGTCCGGGCCTTTGTGGAACTGACCAAACTCAGACAGGGGGGCAGAGAAGAGGTGGTCATTCTGAGCATGGACTGCCCCATGGCCCTGTCCCGCAAAGACTATGAAGACTGGGCCGCCCAGGGGGATGAGGGGCTCGGAGACGTGGATACATGGATTCACACCGTATATCAGAAACCCGTGACACAGGTGGATGCATGGCCCGTGGCCCGGGCATGTCAAGTGTGCGAAAGCCCATATCCCGTGAACGCGGATGTGTCTGTGATGCTTTATGGCGCAGACCTGGACAAAGAGATTCCGGTGCGGGCCGATACGGAAAAAGGAGAAAAACTGCTGGCCGCCCTGGACCTGACAGACGGGGGTCAGGAACCGGAGCCGCGCAACGCCCTGCTGGCGAATCTGACGGCGGACCGCACGGCGGCATTTCAGGCCCTGGACGAGGAAATGCGCGTCCGGACCGGCAGCATTGATGCGTTGAACCGGTTTTTCAGCGCCTGCGTCAACTGCCACAACTGCCGGAGCGTGTGCCCGGCCTGTTACTGCAAGGAATGCGTGTTCAACACGGATGCAGTGGCATACGCCCCGACCCAGTACCTTTCCTGGGCCGATAAATGGGGTCAGGTTCCGATGCCCAATGATACCGTGTTTTTTCACCTGACCCGCCTGGCCCATATCGGGTGCACCTGTGTGGGGTGCGGCCAGTGTACCCTGGCCTGTCCCAGTCAGATTCCCGTGGCAGACCTGTTCATCAGTGTCACCCGGAACGTTCGGAATGCCTTTGACTATGTACCGGGCAGGGATGATGCGGAACCGCTGCCCCTGTCAGTGTTTCAGGAATCGGAATTCACCGATATCGTGGGGATGGGAAACAAGGAGGTCACATGACAGATCAAATCGGCAGAACCCTGGTGATCGGCGGCGGTATTTCAGGGATCCGGGCATCCCTGGATCTGGCCCAGTCAGGTTTTCAGGTCCTGTTGCTGGAACAATCGGACCGGGTGGGGGGACTCTTGTCCCAGCTGGACACCCAGTTTCCCACCTCCACCTGTGGCATGTGCCGGATGCTGCCCATGATGGACCGGGATCATGGGGACCCCCAGTGCCTGCGCCGGGGGCTTGCCCATGACAACATCGAGATCTGTGTGTCCACGGACCTGATCTCCCTGACAGGGGAGCCGGGTAATTTTACGGTGTCTTTCATCGATCAAACGGATGGGGGCCGGCAGGAATGTCCCGTGCTGGTGGTGGATGATGAAAAAATCGTCAGAGATTCCATGAAAGAATGGCTCATGGAAGAAGGGTATCCCGTTCAGACGGCAGCGTCAGCTGCCAAGGCCCTGGAACTTCTGGAAACAGGGGATTTCAAGGCAATGCTCACGGATATCAAAATGCCGGGTATGGACGGGGTGACCCTGTTGACCCGGGCCAGAGAGATCCAGCCGGACCTGGCCGTGGTGATGATGACTGCGTATGCGGCAGTGGACACGGCCGTGGAAGCCATGAAACAGGGGGCGCTTGATTATCTGGTCAAACCCTTTGATCCGGATGCAGTGCTTTTGATGGTGGACCGCATCTACAAAGATGCCGTGGCCAAAAATGCCCGGACCGATACGGTGGATGCCGTGATACTGGCAACGGGGGCCACTTTTTTTCACCCGGACCAGGGTATCAACGCGTATGGATACGGCCGGATTCCCGGCGTGGTCACGAACCTGGAATTTGAACGCATGCTCAGCCATGCCGGCCCGGGGGGCATGGATTTGACGCATCCTGTCACGGGCCGGCCCGTGACCCGGATCGCCTGGTTTCAATGTGTGGGGTCCAGAGATATCCAGACCGGTACCCCGTTTTGTTCTTCCACCTGCTGCATGATTGCCGTCAAGCAGAGCCTGCTGGCGAAAACCATGTACCCCCAGGTGACTGAGGCCTGTGTGTTTTATATGGATCTGCGCACATGGGGCAAGGCATCGGATGCATATGCCCGGCAGGCGGAAACAGCGGGGGTCCGGTTTGTTCGGGCCCGGGTCCATTCACTGGCCCCGGGCTCAAAAGAAACGGACGGGGCCATTCCTGTGGTGTGGATGGACCCGTCCGGAGAACGGAACCAATCTTTGTTCGATCTGGTGGTCCTGGCCCCGGGACAGCATCCGGATGCGTTTTTGACGGGGTTTGTCAAAGACCAGGAACTGGCTGCGGATGACTGGGGATTTGTCCGGCCGGAACCTTTTTTACCCGCACACACCAGCCGGCCGGGGATTTTTGCCTGCGGCAGTGCCACGGGCCCCAAAGACATTCACGATTCCGTGACCGGGGCCACGGCGGCGGCCCTGTCCGCCATGCAGGTGATGGCCGGGGCCGGCCGGCATCTGGTTCAGAATTCAGAACCAGCGGAGTCACCGGACCAGCAGGCGGCCGGCATATCTCTTTTCCCCGGAGCCCTGGTCATCGGCGGAGGAATCGCCGGCATGACCGCAGCGTTGGCCATTGCGGATCAGGGGTTTGAGGTGGATCTGGTGGAAAAAACCGATCAGCTCGGGGGGAATCTGGTGTGGCTACAGAACGGCATCCAGGGGGCGGACGATTTTCTGGAACAGCAGATGGCCGCGGTCCAGGCCCATGACCGGATCCGGGTTCACACCCGCACCTGTGTGGCAGAAACAACGGGCCGCCCCGGTCGATGGGTCACCCGGCTGACACCGGTTGCGGACGCTGGGAAGATCACGGATGCCCAAATCCTGGAACAGGAGTCTGGCCCATCGCCTGAAGACAGATCGGCCAGACAGTCCGCCGGAGTCCCGGTCCGGCACGGGGTGGTGGTGCTGGCCGTGGGCGGGGCTGAAGCCGGGTCTGACACGGATGGACTGGATCAGAAATCCGGCATCTATACCCAGCAGCAGTTTCAGCTCCTCTTGGACGGCAATGACATCGATTCAGGTTCGCCCCTTCAGGTGGCCTTGTTTCAATGCCACGGCAGCCGGGAACCCGGCCGGGAATACTGTTCCCGGGTCTGCTGCCCCCGGTCTCTGGACCAGGCCCTGCGGTTGAAAACCCTGAATCCGGACACCCGGGTGGTGATTTTCTACCGGGACATGATGACCCCGGGCCTGACCGAGGCCGATTATACGGAAGCCAGAAAAAAAGGGGTGGTGTTTGTGCCCTATGAGCCCGGTAACGCGCCAAACCTGGCTGCGGATGATACCGGGTGCCAAGTGACCTGGACAGACCCGATTTTGGGGCGGGCCATGGAGATGGATGCAGATTACGTGGTGTTGGCCAAAGGCATCCGGTCCAGCCTGTCCAAGGATCTGGCACGCATGTTCGGGGCCGACGTGGACGGGTCCGGATTCTTTGACCAGGCCGATATCAAGTGGCGGCCCGTGGAAGCCATGGATCCCCGGGTCCTGGCCTGCGGCATCTGTCTGGAACCCGGAAGCCTGGCCCTGACGCTGGCCTCGGCCCGGGCCGCCGCAGCCAAGGCTGTATCCCTGCTGGGCCGGCAGACCTTTTTCCCGGGTCAGGACACTGCCCGGGTCAGGAGTGCCTTCTGCAGCCTGTGTCAGATCTGTATTGACGCGTGTCCGTTCAATGCCCGGTTCATTGATCCGGAAACCCGCACACTGAAGGTGGATCCTCTGGCCTGTCAGGGCTGCGGCATCTGTGCGGCTGCCTGTCCGTCCGGGGCTGCCGTGGTGGCGGGCCGGTCCCTGGCACCCATGATGAAAACCATTCATGCCGCGTTAAACACGCCGTTATAAAGGAGTGAGTATGCACCTGACAGACATACGCGAAAAACTGGCGGACCGGCCGGACCTGACCCGGCACCTGGCACAGGTCAAGGAGCAGATGGCCACCTGCATTCAGTGCGGGACCTGTTCAGGCTCCTGTCCCAATGCCGGATTCATGGATATGACGCCCCGGCGCATGTGGCGGGCCGTGCTGGCCGACCGGTTGGACCTGGTGTTTTCCAGCCAGACATTCATGCTGTGTGCCAGCTGTTATGTGTGTACCCTGCGCTGCCCCCGGGGACTGCCTTTGACCGATGCCATGGCCGCACTCAAGCAGGTGGCGTTTGCCCTGGATCTGGACCGGTTCAAGCGGTCCACACGGTTCTACCGGGCATTTATGGACAATATCCGTCAATACGGCCGGGTCCGGGAAACCGAACTGATGGCCCGGTATTTTCTGGCCGTCAAAGACCCCCGGGTGCCCATGTCATACACGGGCATGGGCATCAAACTCATGGCAAAACATAAACTGCACCCGCATTTTCCCACCCTGGGACCGGGCCGGCTGGGGCCGCTGTTTGAACGGGCAACGCAACAACAGGAGCAATGACATGGACTATCTGTATTATCCGGGCTGCTCCCTGGAAGGCACAGCCAGCGAATATGACCTTTCCTGCCGGGAACTGTTCAAGACCCTGGGAGACCATCTCACAGACATCCCGGACTGGACCTGCTGCGGTGCCACGGCAGCCCAGTGCGTGGACGCGTTTCTTTCCGTGGTGCTGCCGGCCCGGAATCTGGCCCTGGCGGAAAAAACAGATACCGGCCTGGATGTGCTGGTGCCTTGCAGCGCCTGTTACCTGAACCTGAAAAAAGCCCGGCAGGATCTGCTGGAAAACAGTGCCCTGCAGGCTCGGGTGAACCAGGTTCTGAAGCCGGACGAACTGGCGGTTAACGCCGCCGTGCGGGTCCGGCATCTCCTGGATGTGCTGAGCCGGGATGGGGCCGTGGGCCGGGTGGCTGAACTGGCGGAAAATCGCATGAAAGGATTCGTGGTTGCGCCATATTACGGATGTCAGTGTCTGCGGCCTTTTGCGGAGTTCGATGATCCGGAACAGCCCCGGTCCATGGATGCCCTGATCCGGGCCACGGGGGCGGAGGTGCTGGCATGGGATATGGGAGGGGTTTGCTGCGGGGCTTCCACGGCCACCACCAAACCGGAAGTGGGGAAAAAACTGGTGGGCCGGATTCTGGATCAGGCAAAAGATGCCCATGCCGTGGTGACCGTATGCCCCATGTGCCAGATGAACCTGGAGCGGTTCCAGCCCCGGCCCGTGCCGGTCCTGTATCTGCCGCAGTTTCTGGGGCTGGCCCTGGGACTGTCCGGCAAGTCTCTGGGCTGCAATATGAATCTGTCCGATATCAAATCGGTCCTGTCCCGGGTGGCTTCATGAACCGTTTGTTGGATTATTTCCGGCACAGCCTGGTGTTCCGGCTCATTTTCATTGTCAGCCTGACAGTGGTTCTGTCCATTTCGTTGTGGGCCTTTGTCAATGTCAGAAATTTCAAGGCCCGGAACATGGAAACCCATATCGCTTCCACAGACCGGCTGAGCAATTCCATCAAACTGGGAACCCATTATGCCATGATGCTCAATTCCCGGGACGACATCAATCAGATCATCAACAATATCGCCCGCCAGCCCGGAATTGAAAACATCCGCATCTACAACAAGGAAGGCCAGATCAAATTCACCAACCAGCCCCATGAGGTGGAGCAGTATGTGGATATCAAGGCCGTGGCCTGTGATATCTGCCATAAAATGGATCCGGCCCCCTCAAAAATTTCGCTGGAGGAACGGACCCGAATCTTTCAGTCTCCAGACGGCCACCGGCTTTTAGGCGTTGTGCAGCCCATCCGCAATGACCCGGGGTGCGCCACCAGCGACTGCCATTTTCATTCCGAAGATCAGACCATTTTAGGCGCCCTGGATGTGGTGGTGTCCTTGAAAGAAACGGATGCCCAGGTGGTGAAAATGGAGCAGGGGGTTTTCAGCCTGGCGTTTTTCACGATCCTGATCACCTCGGTCATCATTTTTCTCACCACATTGTTTTTTGTGAAAAAACCCATCATCAAGCTGGTGGAAGGCACCCGCCGCATTGCCAGCGGTGATTACGAGGCAGATATCGATATCGGCCGGGCCCATGAAATTCAACCCTTAGGCAAAGCAATCCAGCAGATGGGCAAGAAAATCGGGGCCCATCAGGCGGCGCTTAAAAAACAGAAAAACGAATACCAGGCATTGTTTGACAATGCGCCCTGCATGATCGCCGTGCAGGATAAAAATTTCCGGCTGATCCAGTACAACCGGGCGTTCAAGGAAAGGTTTGATCCCCGGCCCGGGGATTACTGCTATTCGGTCTACAAAGGACTGGACCATCAATGCCCGGACTGTCCCGTGGAAAAAACCTTTGCCGACGGCCGGTCCCACTATGGGGAGACGGAAGGGGTCGGCCGCAAGGGTCAGAAAAAGCACTGGATCTTCATCACTGCGCCCATGTTCGATGAAAACGGGGACATTGTGGCAGGCATGGAAATGAGTATCGATATCACCCAGCGCAGACACCTGGAACAGGATTTGAAAAAATCGGAAGAAAAATACCATGCTATTTTCAACAATATTTTCAATCCTGTGTTTGTGGTGGATCAGGAGACGCTTAACATTCTGGATTGCAATATCAAAGCCATGGACCTGTATCATACGGGCGGAAACACCCTGGCGGGAAAATTGTTCAGCGATTTTTTCCCCCGGGAGGATCAGGCGGATATGATCCGGCAGGTGAAATCCAGAAAAGAGATCTCCAAGGTCCAGCATATCAAGGCGGACGGCAGAAAAATCGATGTGGACATGTGGGTGGCCCCGGCCCAGTACTCGGGTCAGAACGTGTTTCTGATCACCATCAATGACATCACCCAGCGTCTGGAAACCGAGCAGCACCTGCTCCATGCCAGCAAAATGGCCACGTTGGGCGAAATGTCCACGGGCATCGCCCATGAATTGAACCAGCCCTTGTCCGTGATTAAATCTTCGGCCAGTTTCTGCCTGCGAAAGATCCATAATCAGGAACCTGTTTCAGAAGAGATTTTCCACAAACTGATCGGAAAAATCGACATTAATGTGGACCGGGCCGATAAAATCATCCAGCACATGCGCCAGTTTGCCAGAAAATCCGATATTAAGCTGGTGAGAACCCGGATCAATGACGTGATCCAGCAGACCTTTGATATGCTCAATCAGCAGTTGAAAATCCGGGGAATCCAGGTATTATGGGAGAAAAAAGATGGGTTGCCCGAGATTCTGGCGGACCCGGACCGCCTGGAACAGGTGTTCATCAACCTGGTGATGAATGCCAAGGATGCCATTGAAGCCAAATGGGAAGCCCGGGGAAGCGAAGATGACGGCAAAGACCGGATTGTCATCCACACGTTTGTGGCCAATGACAAGGTGGTTGTTCAGGTGAGCGACACGGGCATCGGCATCCGGAAAGAGGCAAAAGACCGTTTGTTTGAACCGTTTTTCACCACCAAGGAAGTGGGCAAGGGCACGGGCCTGGGCCTGTCCATCTCCTATGGGATCGTCAAAGACTGCAAGGGAGATATTCAGGTGGCCACCCCCCCGGACGGCGGCGCAAAATTCACCCTGATATTTCCGGTTCCCGAAGAAACAAACGAAGATATCGAATATGCCTGAAAGGAGGCGTTCATGGACAAGACACCCTTCACCATTCTGATCGTGGACGATGAAGAAGATATCAGAGAGGTGCTTGAGATCGCGCTCATGGACATGGGGCATCAGGTGCTTTTGGCCCCGGACGGAAAAAAAGCCCTGGCACTGTTTGACGAGCACCATCCCGACATTGTGATCACGGATATCAAAATGCCGGTCATGGGCGGTATTGAACTGCTCAAACAGGTGAAACGCCGGTCTCCGGACACTCAGGTGATCATGATCACGGGACACGGGGACATGGATCTCACCATTGACAGCCTGAAATTCGGGGCCACGGATTTCATTACCAAACCCGTGAACGTGGACATCCTGGAAATCGCTGTGACCAAGGCCGTGGATCAGCTCATTGCCCAGCAGAAACTGGTGGAATATACCCAGAAACTGGAACTGCTGGTGCTGGAAAAATCCAAACTCACGGATCATTTATCCTCTTTGGGCCTGATGCTGGGCACGGTATCCCATAACATTAAAGGTTTGCTCACCAACCTGGACGGCGGGTTGTTCATCGCCCGGTCCGGCCTGGAAAAAAAGAATTTTGACGATATTGCCGAGGGCATGGATCTGCTGTCCCAGGCCGTGGAAAAAATCAAGCAGCTGATCATGGATATTCTGCTGTATTCCAAGGAACGGTCCATGGATATTCAGCCCGTGCCCCTGGATTCGTTTATCCAAGACATTCAGGAAACCATGAAAATGAAACTGGCCAGCCATCCCATCGATTTTCAGGTGGTTTCCGACAACGCCCCGGCCACCCTGAACCTGGACCCGTCTTCCATGATGTCCGCGCTGGTGAATATGCTGGATAATGCCGTGGATGCCTGTGTGGAAGACAAAGACCCGGCCGGTCACGTCATTTGCCTGACCATCGAAGAAAAGGGCGATCACCTGGTGATCAAGGTTCAGGATGACGGGTGCGGCATGGACGTTGAAACCAAGTCCAGGATCTTTGACCTGTTTTTTTCTTCCAAACAGGTCAAGGGCACGGGATTCGGCCTGTTCATCGCCCGAAACATCATCGCCCAGCACAAGGGGACCATCACCGTGGAATCCGTCAAACGCCGGGGCACGACCTTCACGATTTTTCTGCCGCTGACTCCGTGATTTTGCATTTCCGGCAGAGATCATATACCCCAGCCAGATGATCAAGGACTTGGAAAACTCATGAAGCGGATAATTTATACTTGAGTTTCATCTGAGGCTTTATCCAAAACTTCCCGCACCTTTTCAGCCAGTTCATTGATTGAAAATGGTTTCTGAAGAAAAGCAACCCCGTCCTTGAGCATTCCTTGATGGACAATGACATTGGCTGTGTAGCCGGACATGAATAACAGTTCGATTTCCGGAAACAGGTCTTTCACCTGTTCAGCCAGGTCCCGGCCGTTCATTTTCGGCATGATGACGTCCGTTATGAGAAGATGTATCCGGTCTGTTCGGGCACGGGCTATCTGAATTGCAACTGCCGGGGATGCGGCGGATAAAACCGAATATCCTTTTTGTTCAAGCATTGTTCGGGTCATTTCCAGAATCTCGGGTTCATCCTCTACCAGCAAAATGGTTTCATTGCCGGGGGGAATCGACATTTCTGAATGGGCGACTGAAACTGTTTTTTCAGCGGACGAATGTTGCCGGGGCAGGTAAATTTTAAAGGTGGAACCCAGGCCGGATTCGCTGTATACGTTGATGAACCCGTTGTTCTGTTTCACGATACCATAAATGGTGGCCAGACCGAGACCCGTGCCTTTACCGATTTCCTTGGTGGTGAAAAACGGTTCAAACAGATTTTCCAGAATTTCCTGATCCATGCCGCAGCCGTTGTCACTGACCGCCAGCATGACAAAGTCCCCGGGGATGAAGCCGGGATGATCTGCACAATAGGCCGGATCAAAGGTTTTCATTCCGGTTTCAATGGTGAGGTTGCCTACCCCGGCAATGGCATCCCGGGCATTCACGCACAGATTGGCCAGAATCTGGTCGACCTGGGTCGGGTCCATTTTGACGGGCCACAATTTCAGGGCCGGCACCCAGGACAGTTCAATGTCTTCACCGATCAATCGTCTGAGCATGCTGAGCATTTTTTCAACCGTATGATTCAGATCCAGCCGTTTCGGCTCGATGATCTGTTTTCTGGCAAATGCCAGCAATTGTTTTGTCAGATCCGCCGACCGCCGGGCCGCGGTTTGAATTTTTTCAAGATTTGAGCCCGGGTCTTGTTTGTACCGGGCTTTTTGCAGGGCCAGTTCCGCATGCCCCAGGATCACGCCCAGCATGTTGTTGAAATCATGGGCCACACCACCCGCCAGTCTACCCACGGATTCCATCTTCTGGGCCTGGGTAAGCTGGGTTTGGAGTTTTTCGCGTTCCATTTCGGCCTGCTTGTCCTGTGTGATGTCACGGACAATCCCCCGGAACCCGGTGGAGATTCCTTTTGAATCCCTGAGAAGAGACGCGTAAAATTCCAGGGTCCGCCTTTCTCCGTCCTTTCGCAGGATGTCCCATTCACAGCTTTGAATCGGTACCCCTGTCCGAAAGGTCTCGTTATAGATACGATAAATTCTTTTTGCAATGGCCTCGTCTGCAGCATAGCGGCTGAAATGGGTCCCCAGCATTTCATCCCTGCTGTAACCGAACAGGTTGAGAAACGCCTCGTTGAAAAAAGTGAAGTTCCCGGCCAGATCCACCTCATGATACCCTTCCGACATTTCATCGAGAATCGTCCGGTAACGCTCCTCACTTTCCCGGAGCGCCTTTTCCACATGTTTACGTTCGGTGATATCCTCCAGAAGTCCATCAAAATGGTGAATGTCGCCTGACTCATCCCTGACGGCCCTGGCCTTGAGGCTGGCCCATATAGGGGAACCGTCCCGTTTACGCAGCTGCACTTCAAAGTCGCTGGTTCCTCCGTCGGTCTCCATAATCCGCTGAAAGGTCTTTCGGTCTTCAGGATTCAGGTAATGTTGTTTTCCGATATCCTGTAATTGTTCAATAAGCTCGCTGGCGGAATTAAATCCCAGAATTCTGGCCAGCGATGGGTTGGCGGAAAGGAAACGGCCATCCGGAGTTGTCTGGAAAACACCTTCAACCGCATTATTGAAAAGCCGGCGGTATTTTTTTTCACTTTCTTTTAAACCGGCAATGTTCTGATTCAGACGTCTTTTAAGGAAAATGGTGATGCCGGTCAGCCCTGCTATCATCAGAACACTGAAGATAGCTGTCAAGATAATATTGCGCCGGGTTGTCGGGTCCATTTTGAAATCAACCTCCATGGCAATCCATTTTTTGCGAATGGCCGTCATTTCATCGGCGGAAATCTGTTCCAGAGCTTTGTTTATGGCACTGAAAAGCAGCGGATATTCCCGGCTGACTCCGATACACCATGCAAACTGGTAATCCGTGGTACCGGCGACCCGCAGGGTGGGAATGCCTTCCAGTTCAATATGATAGGCTGCCACGGCCAGGTTTTCCACAAACGCATCGATCTGGCCAAAAGCGGTACGCCGCAGCCCTTCGGAAACATTGGCAACCGTGACCAGTTCGAACCGGTCCGGCACGTTTTTTTTTCGAACATATGTTTCAGTGGCATATCCGGAAACAACCCCCACGCGCCGGCCCGCCAGATCATCCAGGGTGATTTTTGCCGATGGGGAGCGGGGTGTGATGACAACCACCGGTACTGTGGCGTAGGGTTGGGTGAAAAATGCGTACGTTTCCCGTTCATTGGTACGGACAATGGTTGGGGCAATGGCACATTCTCCGCTTTTCAAGGCGGCCAGGTGCCTGTTCCAGTCATCCAGGGGGATTTTTACGAAATCGATACCCAGGAAAGATTCGATGCGGGCGATGACATCCGCTCCCATGCCGGTGAATGAACCGGAGCCAGATATGAATTCAATGGGCGGAAATTCCGTATTGAAAAACAGGGTGAGTTTCTCAGGATGGGCCTTCAGCCAGGCACTCTCTTGGTCAGTAAGACGAACAGCACCGGAAAATGGGGCTGTATTGTCGCGTGCGATGGCAAAGTCGGTAACAGGGATCATATACAGGATAAAAGCAATATACCCGCACACAACCCACCAGGTTTTCAGTGTATCTGTTGTTTTCGATTTCCGGGATACGGTATTCATGGCTTTGTATCATTTCTCATGAGAAAAAATTTTGGCATGGGATACTTAATTTTTATCCGAGGCAGAATCCAAAACCTCCCACAGTTTTTCTGCCAGATCGACCATTGAAAACGGCTTCTGAATAAACGACACCTCGTCATCCAGGACCCCATGATGGGCAATGATGTTGGCGGTATAACCGGACATGAACAAAAGCCGAATGCCGGGATAAAGTGCTGTGATTTGATCAGCCAGGTCCCTTCCATTCATCTCCGGCATGATCACGTCGGTCATGAGCAGATCAATAGAACCGGAATGGTTTTTTGCTTTTTCCATGGCTTCAGTCGGTGTGGCTGCGGACAGCACGGTATATCCTTTTTTTTCCAGCATCATCCGGGTCATCCTGAGAATAGACGGTTCATCTTCAACCAGCAGGATGGTTTCTGTCTCCCCTGCGGCTGCTTTTTTATCAGGGACGGCCTTTTCGGTGTCTTTATCGGCAGCGAACCGGGGCAGGTAAATTTTGAAGGTGGATCCCTGGCCGGGTTCGCTGTATACATTGATAAAACCGTTGTTCTGTTTGACAATGCCGAAGATTGTTGCAAGCCCTAAACCGGTGCCTTTGCCGACATCTTTGGTGGTGAAAAAAGGCTCGAACAGGTTATCCAGTATCTCTTTATCCATGCCGCAACCATTGTCACTGACCGCCAGCAAAACAAAATCACCGGGGATGAAACCTGGGTGTTCACAGCAATATTCCTCGTTAAATGATTTTTTTCCCGTTTCTATGGTGAGTTTACCCACGCCGGTAATGGCATCTCGTCCATTGATACACAGATTGACAAGGATCTGGTCGATCTGGGAGGGGTCCATTTTCACCGTCCATGGATGGGCAGCAGGTTTCCATACCAGGTCGATGTCTTCACCGATGAGCCGGCGCAGCATATTGAGCATACTTTCCACAGTATCGTTCAAATCCAATTGTCTGGGAGAAATGACCTGTTTTCTGGCAAAAGCCAGCAGCTGCTTTGTGATGTCCGCTGACCGTTTTGCCGCTTTCTGAATTTCTTTGAGATCACCATGCAGCTCATGATGTTCATCTGCCTGCAACAGGGCCAGTTCCGTGTGCCCCAGAATCACCCCCAGCATGTTATTGAAGTCATGAGCCACACCGCCGGCCAGCCGGCCCACGGATTCCATTTTCTGGGCCTGGAGTAAAATTCGTTCCAGATTTTTTTCCTGTGTTAAATCTCTCATTATGGCTGCGTAGTTAACAATTTTTCCATCCGGTTTTTTTACAGGTAAAATGGTTGCATCTTCTTCTTTGATATTTCCGTTTTTTCGCTCATTTGTTAAATGACCACTCCATACTTTTCCGCTTTTTAGGGTTTTCCATATATCTCTGTATAAGCCTTCCTGCTGTCTGTCAGTAATATAATGAATTAAATCTTTGCCCATGATCTCATCTTTTGAATATCCTGTATTTGACTCAAAAGCTTGATTGGCATATTGGACACACCCCTCTTGATCAGTTATTAAAATGGGTTGATGAGATTGTTCGATAACTTCAGCTAATAATCCATGTCTTTGTTCTGCTTTTTTTCGCACCCTTATCTCTGAAACTAATTTCTGTCGATATGATTCCAGTCTGTCCATAAAACGGTTAAAGCTTGCTGAAAGTTTACCGATTTCGTCTTTTCTTTTATGGTCCAGCCTTGAGGACCAATCATCCGGATGCCTGTTTTCTATCTGTCGGATGAATTCAAGCAGAGGCTTTGTGATGGTAGTGCTTACGAACAGAGTGACACCACCTGTGACCAAAAACACTAAAGCTAATATCACAAGGAAGGCTTTCTGTATCTCATATAACGAAGAAAACACTTCTTTTGTATAGGAGGAGGAAACAACGATCCAGTCAAAGGCAGGAATATAATCAAATGCTATGAATTTTTCCTTGGGATGAGTTTCTGAAGGATTTTGCCACCAATAAGTTAAATAGCCTTTTTTTAGTCTCACCATTTCTCTGGCAATGGGGAATCCTTTAGCTCCTTTCAGGTCAATAACATTACCGGATAATTCAGGGTGTATGACAATATCCCCTTGGGAATTAAGGATAAAAGAATATCCGGTTTCTCCAAAAGTTAGACTAGAGATTCTATCTTTAAAATCATTGATATTTATGAGATTGATAAACTCGGATTTATATGAAGATGCGGAAATAATCCAGTCCCAAGAATCAAAATAGCTCATGTACAATGCTTTTGACCTTTCCTGGGTCTCGTCTGGATTTTTCCATTGATATTCCAGATACCCTTCTTTTTTCGAGATTTGCTTCTGGATAAACTTTCTATATGAAAAATCTTTTCCTATTACCCCTGTCTGGGGGTGAACAACGGCAACTCCTCTGCTGTTGATACAGTATAGATATCCAGTATCTCCCACAGTTTGGCTCAACAAGATCTTAACGGCTTTGACCTTGGCATCAGATTCAGTGATTTGTCCATCCTGAAATTGATTAAAAAAATGGGCTGAAATTTCCTTGTTTTTTTCTGCGATCGCCTTTAAATGATTTTTTATTGAAACAGTTGCGGCTGTTTCGACCATGTCTGAAATTGTCTTGTTGGACTGGTTCAGTTCTTGTCTGATCCGATCTTCCAGATTCCACTTTATCTGAAAAAATAGAAGGGAAAAACTTATCGTCAGTATTAGCACGAATACGAAAGAATAGAGTATAAAAAGTTTAAGCTTGATCGATAAATTTTTTATAAGCTGCATAAAGGCGATAGACCCATTAAAAAGTTTACCCAATCTGATTGTCAGAAAAGCCTTCTTGACGGCATATCAGTAGTCTGAATTTTGTATATGGTTGCCATTTCGAAAAAAACAATGATCGAATAGGACCAAAAATGTCTGCCTTTGTAATTAAGATGTTAATATAACTGCCAATCCTCATACTTGGGCTTTTCCAAATTTTACCATAATTGCTACAAGTCTTAACTCCCTTAAATCTCAACCATCGTTTCGTTATCATGAATGCCTTATCAATGAAATGCCTGCATGTCAATTGTTTTGGCCCAGGACAATCACATATCTGCTGCTCACACCCAGTATGCCTTTTTTTCAGCATGGCAGCAACCACGACCGAGCTGAAGCGCAGGGGCGAATGGGCGCCTGGATGACGAGGGTATGATACCATCCCGTTCTTTTCAGCTAACTGTGCAACGGTAAATTCCAGGGACAAATCGGCTTTTGCCGAATTTGGCAACGCTGCCATTTTCGGCAAATGGTATTGAAACGATGTCCGGGCCAGGCCCAGTCTCTTTGCAATCCGGTCCTGGGGGATGCCAAGTCCGTGCATGCGGAATATCTTTATGTCGAGATCCATGCATCCCTATCCCGCAGGGACAGCCCGGTCATCTGATAGGTAACGGCCCTGCGGCTCAAGTCATGACTGCCTTTATGGATTCCCAAAGCGGAACTGCCGGATACGATCAGCCGGAGGTCCGGAAATCATGGAAAACCGGTTTTCAAGGCGATGCTTTGACAGAAAATACCGTTTGAAGGAACGGTTGGTCGTGCGCAGGATGGTGCGGTGGTGATGGATCAGTGTGTCAATCAGCGGCTGGCGGAAATGCTGGGATATCCGTCTGAACAGATCATCGGAAAACGCTGGTTGGAGATGGTGCCGCCTGAACAGCAGGCCATTGCTCAGGCGGCGGAAGCCAGGCGTGCCCAGGGGTATACCGACCGGTATGAAATTTTTCTGCGCCACAAACAATGTCGTGAACTTCCAGTGGTGATCGGGGCAGGCCCGAGGTTTGACAAAAACAGCGGTGAATTTATCGGCACCATGGGGGTAGTGACGGACATCACCGAGCGCCGGCAGGCAACTTCAAATTCATCGGTCCCTCTCACAGTATCCTGGGACATGATCCGGATTCACTTGTCGGCAGGAATGTGATGGAATTTGTTCATCCCGATGATTGTCAGGCCATTGCAGCTGCTTTTTCAGAATTTCTGGCCAACAGAGAGGACGGTCGGAAGGTCGAGTACAGATACTGCTGTGCAGATGGAGATTATCTCTGGTTGGAGACGGTCGGCAAGTTTCATTTTGATGATGCAGGCAAACCAAAGGATATACTGTATTGTCCGCTGCCACGCCGGCAGAAGCCATAAAACAGGCGCAAATCCGTTCCAATGCCATTGATTTGCTGTTGAGCGACGTGGTACTGCCGGAGATGAGCGGCCGGGATCTGGCCGGGCAAATCATGGGCCTTTGTCCCGGTATCCGGGTGCTGTTCATGTCCGGATATACGGCCGATGTCATCGCCCATCAGGGGGTCCTGGACGGCGGGGTGGCGTTTATCCAGAAGCCTTTTTCAATGAACCAATGAACGATCTGGCAGAAAAGGTGCGGGGATTCCTGGATATGGCCTCGGAATAAAGGGTCATGCCCTGCCGGGCACTACTCTTTGTTATTTCTGCTATTGAATAGGGTTCTGCCCGTATCATAACGAGAGATCTCCCTGGGCCTTGAGACCTGCGAACCTATGCTGCCGCATGACCTCATAACTTAAAATGGCAACGGCATTGGCCAGGTTCAAGGATCTTGAACAAGCGGATATGGGCACCCTTACGCAGGTGTCTTTGTTTTCCAGGAGTAAGTGTTCAGGCAGGCCCACGGATTCTTTTCCAAAGATCAGATAGACCGTATTTGAATAAGGTAAGCGGTCGCACCGCACCCTGGCTTTTTTTGAAAGAAACACTTTCTGACCCTGGGGGTTCTGGGCAAGGAACTGTCCATAATCTTTGTATGTCTTGACGTTGATGTTTTTCCAATAATCAAGGCCGGCACGTTTTAAATACTTATCCTCAATGGAGAATCCTAAGGGCTCGATCAGGTGCAGCGATGACCCCATGGCATTGCAGATTCTGCCGATATTCCCGGTATTCTGGGGTATTTCAGGTTCCAACAGGACAATGTTCAATTCAACCATGCAGTCATCCCTTTTTGACACTCAGGTGCATGAGACGGTTTCGGAGCTTCTCCTTCGTCTATCCATTTTTTGACTTTGGGGGACACAGCAACCCCCTCTTTTTTTCCTTTTCCGGGTTTAGGTAGATCCTTAAGCCTGGTATCAAACCAGAAAAAAGGCGGGATGTCACCCTAAAAATTGTGCTGATGATGCCCACCTTTCAGCAGGAACATGTCCGGCCTCATGATCTGCGAAGGCATGACTGACACATATGCATCGTGGTCCGGCTCTTTCACCCAGGATTCATGGGAATGTATAATCTCCCACCCATCTTTGCCTTTCTTCCATACGGTGGATGTTATCGCTTGAACCCAGTCACTTTGCCTAGCGAAAAATATGCCTTCTGCAATGGCGGAAACAAACTCATTTAGGGAATTTGCCAGTATTGGCATTTTGCCTAAATGAGGATGAATTGTTTTTTGATCCAGGCCGAGCCGCCTCAATTTTTTACTCTATTCCTGGATTTTTTTACCGTCATATTTTCACTTTTCGCCTCATCCAGAACCATTCTGATTGTTTTGGCCAGTTTTGCTTTCTTAAATGGTTTATTCACAATTGCTTTGATGCCGATATCTGTGGTCGATTCATCAAAAATCTTTTTGCTGAAGCCGGTGCACAAGATCACAGGAATGTCCGGTCTGATACCCATCACCTCTGAAGCAAGGACATCACCCGTCATGCGGGGCATTGTCATATCAGTAATAACCAGATCGAAATCGTTGGGTTTGGATCTGAAAAGCTCAAGAGCATCCAGACTGTCTGTTCTTGTCTCAATAGAATAACCTATCTGCTCAAGCATTCGTTTCCCCATTTTAGCAATGGCGGCTTCATCATCAACATAAAGGATCTTTTCCGACCCGGCTGGCAGTTCTTCAGGCTTGTAAACATGATCCAGGTGGCGTTTTTTTGTAATCGGCAAATATATTGTGAATGTTGACCCCTTGCCAGGTGTGCTGTCAGCTGTGATTTTTCCGCCATAGGTTTCAACAATGCCATGAACGACGGAAAGACCCATTCCCGTTCCCTCACCAGGCTTTTTTGTGGTGAAATAGGGATCGAAAATCGAGTTGATAATTTTGTCAGGAATGCCTGTCCCCGTATCTGACACCTTGATCTGGATATAATCTCCCGGTTTCAAATCAACGGTTTCTTTTTTGGAACCGGGGTCAAAAAAGAGGTCTTGAATGCTGAGTTCAAGTACGCCGCCATGATCCTCCATGGCATGGGCGGCATTGGTGCAGAGATTCATCAGTATCTGGTGAATCTGGGTCGGGTTGCCCATTATGAAAGAGTCACTGTGAATGGTCTGCCTGATTTCGATTGACGTGGGAATAGATGACCGCAGAAATTTTGAGATCTCTTTTATGATGATACCCGGCTGCAGCGGCTTGGTTTTCTCTTCTGATTTTCGGGCAAAAGTCAGGATCTGCTTGACAAGGTCTCTGGCACGGTTTCCAGCTGTCAGGATTTCCTGGAGGTCATCTTCCAGTTCTGTATTTTTTTCAACTTTTTCAAGCGCCAGCTGGCTGAATCCAAGGATGGATGAGAGGATATTGTTAAAGTCGTGGGCAATGCCGCCGGCAAGTGTGCCGATGGCTTCCATCTTTTGGGACTGATGCAGTTTCTGCTGGAGTTCCACGTGTTCTTTTTCAAGCCGGCGCTGTTCAGTGATGTCGCGGCAAATGCCGCCGATGGCCCACAGCTGGTCATCCCGATAAATCGGGTACAGGGTGTCGTGGTGATATAGCAACCCTGTGGGAGTATTCATTTCATGTTCAAAATCAACGGGTGTTTCTTGGGTAACCACCTGGTTGAGTTTGCTCTGATAAAAAAGTGCCACCGATGGTTCATATACTTCTTTCAGCGATTTTCCCACAAGATTTTTACCTGACTGGATATCAAACGCATCTATCCGATCATTGCTTGTAATATAGATGCCTTCAAGATTCAGCATGAATATATGGTCCGATGAATACTCAATCAGGGAGCGGTATTTTTTTTCGTTTTCTTTAATGATTTTTTGAGATTCTCTGCGCCTGGAGTCATCCTGGAACACCAGCACAACACCGGCGATCTGCCCGTCATCCATAATAATGGGTGCACCGCTGTCCAAAATTGGAAATTCCCGGCCATCTTTATTGATGAGAAGGGTATGGTTGGTCAGTTCCACCACTTTTTTTTCTTTGAGGACCTTTTCCACAGGATCGTCAATGGGTTGGCGTGTCTTTTCATCGATGATATGAAATATTTTGTTCAGGTCCTTTCCTTTTGCTTCCCATTGATGCCAGCCGGTGAGCGTTTCAGCTACGGGGTTCATCAATTCCACATGACCTTTGTCGTCAGTGGTAATCACCGCATCTCCAATAGAGTGCAGGGTTATCCGGTGAAGATTGAGGGCTTTATTCAAAGTAACGGCTGCTTGATACCGCTCTTTGAAATGGGTTTTGAGATTTCGCTGCCAAATCAAAAGACCTGTCGCTACTATGAGAACCATCATACCCAGAATAAACACCAGAATAATAATCGAGCGAAAGTGCCATTCGGCAAAAGCCTCCGAAGCATCCACCTTGGAAACCATAAACCATGGAGAATCCGGGACCGGAAGAATGGCGGCAATGACTTCCACCCCCCGGTAATCTTTTCCTTTAACAATTCCAGTGGTCCCTTTTACCACTTTGGCCGCAGGCAGGTCTTTTCGGGATAAAGGGATACGGAGTTTCAACGCCGTATCTTTTTGATGACGCAGATCGTTCAAAAAGAGCACATCGGTTCCATCTTGACGGACCAGAAGCGTTTCCGCTGTGTCACTTGGTATCGGCCAGGATTGAATCAGCGGGTAAAGGAACTGGGCAGCGTCACTGACCAGTACAAGGGCGCCTATCGGATTCCTGGAACCTTTGTCGTCCAGCAAAGGAACAATCACCGATGCATGGGGAAACAAGTAATCATGGGTGCTGTGCAACGGCGTCCACAAAGGACGGCGTTGTTTGAGGGCATCATCCAACACTTGAGCATGTTCCGGACACAGTCCCACGTCGGATCCCAAGCTGAGAACCACCTGTTTTTCAAGATTGACAACCAGAATATCTTCGAAGTTGTACCATTTTTTGACAGATCGCAGACGTCGGAAAATTTGAGCCCTTTCCTGTTCAGTTGGATAAGAGAAATAGCGCTTTATGGAATCAACGAGGCCAATTCGCCCCATAATAATTTCTGCGTCAGAAAGCCTTTCCATCCGCCAGTCAGCAATCTGGCTGGCCTTGAGGCGGGCAATGGACAAGAGGTTTGATTCAACAGACGTGTGTTGTTGTTTCTCTTGGGCCTTAAAAAACAAAAACCCACAAATTAAAGAAAAAAGTAGAATTGCACCCATGGCCAATGCTACCCATCTATGGAAATGGTTGTTAGTTGTATGTTTCATAATTGCCCATAGTTTTGGTATTCGCTATTTTTCCAGGCCTCAATCAATCACGCAGCGGATAATTTATGTGCCGGGTTTAGCTTTTGGCCTCATCCAAAGCCTCTCTGATCTTAACAGCCATGTCCTTTTTGGAAAACGGTTTTGACATGAAATTTACGCCGTCTTCAAGTACGCCGCGGTGGGCAATTACGTTAGCCGTGTAACCGGACATGAAAAGAGTTTTGAGATCAGGGCAAAGCGTTCGGAGTTGCTCGGACAGCTCGCGACCATTCATTTCGGGCATCACCACATCCGTTATTAGAAGGTTTATCACGCTAGCATTTTCTTCAGCCAGCTTGATTGCCTTGCCTGGACTGTTGGCGGACAGCACAACATACCCCAGGTTTTTGAGTATTCTTTCCCCGAGTTTCAGGATAGATCCATCGTCTTCAACCAGCAATACCGTCTCGCCCTGGCCTAAAGGAATGTCTAATGTTTTTTCACTATGTGCTTCAACTGCCTGGCCAGTATGCCTGGACAGGTATATCTTGATGGTCGTTCCTTTTTCCGGTTCACTGTATACGTTTATGAACCCGTCGTTCTGTTTGACAATGCCGTAAACGGTGGACAACCCCAATCCCGTTCCCTGGTCCAGGCCCTTGGTGGTGAAAAAAGGTTCAAAAATCTTGTCCAGTGCCTCCGGTGCGATTCCACAGCCATCGTCACTTACAGCGAGCATTACATAATCACCGGGAACAAAACCGGCATGATTGGCACAGTATTCCTCATCAAATCGTTTGTTGCGCGTTTCGATCGTCACCCTGCCCACATCGACTATGGCATCCCGGGCGTTAACGCAAAGATTGGCGAAAATCTGATCAACCTGGGAGGGATCAATTTTAACCGGCCACACGTCAGCTCCAGGCAGCCAGGCAAGATCAATGTCTTCACCGATCAGACGTCGAAGCATTTTTAACATGGTTTCTATGGTGGCGTTCAGGTCAAGCACTTCAGGCGCAATGGTTTGTTGCCGGGCAAAAGCCAGTAACTGCCGGGTAATGTCTGTCGAACGATTTGCCGCGTTATAAATTTCCATGAGATCGTCATGTACAGGGTCATCTTGCTCTACTTTTTCCAGAGCCAATTCCGAAAAACCGATGATGATACTGGATATATTGTTGTAGTCGTGTGCGACGCCGCCAGCCAATCGACCCACGGATTCCATCTTCTGGGCTTGCATTAACTCCTGTTCCAATTTTGCTTTTTCTTGTCCGGCTCGTTTTTGGTCCGTGATGTCATGAATCACTCCCAAGACTTTTAACGGTGCACCAGAGTCATCCTTAATGATTTCAGCAGTGGATCGAATCGTTCTTGTTTTAGAGCCGGAAACCGGATGAATATCAAACTCAAGATTATATGGTTTGTCTTTTTCGATCAGGTCGATGAGTGCCTGATGGACCCTTTCTTTCTCCGGGATACAATTTTCTACTTCATCGGTCGTAAAATGTTTGCTGCCTGGGTCAAACCCATAGATTCTCTTTGCCTGGTCAGATCCCCAGAATGTTTCGGTGACAAGATCATATTCCCAGTTCCCTACTTTCCCCATTCGCTGGGCGCTTTTATATCTATATTCATTTTGCGCAAAGGCATCTTCAGATTTTTTCCGGAGAACAACCTCTGTTTTAAGTCGTTTGTTCCAGATCAAAACAAACGCGATTATTAAAAAAGCAAGCCCGGCAACACTTAAAACCCATTTTAATACATAAATTTTATCTATACCGTACTCATATCTGATAGAGAGCCATTTATTCCGAATGGCAGCATGTTCATCCGGGGTCATAAACACCAGCGTCTTGTCAATGATACCGGCAAGCTCCGGCCAGTCATCGCGGATGGCCATGGCCTGGTTATGATCCTCAAGAGGGGTGGGGGCCGCAACTTTTACATTGTTGAGATTGTTTTTTTGGATAATATACGAGCCAATAGTTAAATTCCCAATGTAGGCGTCCGCTTTTCCGAAAGCCACTGCTTCGAGGGCCACTTCGGACGTATTCGTCTCTAAAAAATTAATATCAGGGTAATGCGTTGCCAAATAACTGGAAAGAGCATATGCACTCTCAATGGAAATTGTTTTATGCCTCAAATCTTCCATTCTACTTATGAAATCGGTATCGATTCTGGAAAAAATTACCAGCGGCATAAATAGATAATTTTTGGTAAACACCATGTTTTTGCGGCGTTCTGCCGTAATTTTAGCGGTTAGCAGTATGTCGATTTTTTCATGGTTTTTTATGTCATTTAGCGCCTTTGGCCAGGGGATCCCGGTCTCATAACGGACCTGGAAGCCTGCATGCGACGCGATGGTGTTTAGATAATCGACCGAAATACCTTTGAAGGTCCCTTCAAAAAAATGAAGAGGAGGCGCATTACCGACCCTGGCAACAACGACCGGATGATTTTCAATCCATTGTTTTTCCTCTGCGCTGAATGACTGATAAAGTTCATTTGAAGCGTTCGCCCCAGGTTTTTCCGTTCTAACTTCGGCCAGAACCGGCAGTTCTATAGAAATCGCCAGCACCGAAGCCGAAATCAATATCATAACGGCTAATATTGCTTTTGGATACACATTTTTAACCATGCCCATTACCTGTTCAGTTTATATGGAATTGTACTTACTTGTATCAATATTACACCTAAAACCCAATGATACCATGTTTTGTATTGTATTGGTTATGCAGTGTGTTTAATTATGCTGTGGGATTTTATTCCTTTATTATTCAAAAAAGATTATCAAATCTTTCTTTTTATTCGTATAATTCGAAATTAAAACCTTAAAATAGCCCGGAGTTGCAGCTCCGG
>JAIPDL010000113.1 GCA_021737695.1 Desulfotignum sp.
TCTTTTCATCAACAGTCAGAAAAACTTTAAATGGGCTTTTTCTCGGCATAATCACCCCCTATTTTGGAGCTATTATGCCATATTTCATTAATTATAGCAATATAAATACGTCATCGTATTTATGCCAAAGTGTACTAAGCACCAAACTCGGATATGAATGGGATAACACTTCCAAGATCTATCTGACGCTGGATCACCATGACAACGAAAGGGGTATTCCCACGGAAAATTTCAGATACTGGGAGTTTTCAGAATGGCAACAGTGGCATGTCAGCATGGCCGGGGAACATGATTTTACCGACATTCTGTCCATGCGGGCCAGGCTGTACTACATGAAACACGATGACACCCTGGAAGATGTGAGCTGGGATGCTGCCCATACCACTTCCAAAAAATGGTTCCAGACAAGCTCCTATGATGACTATTCCATCGGCGGTGAAGTCCAGGGATACCTGGACTTCGGTGATATCAGCCTGGTGAAGATGGGGGTCAGCTACATGAAAGCCAACAATATTCAACGGGAATATCTGGATGCCACCAGCATGCCCGTCATTCTATGGGGCGATCCTGTCGGGTGGGCCCCTGAACAGGAATATGAAGTGGACATCTATTCTTTGGGGCTTGAAGATGATATCCGGCTGACCGACAAAATGACCCTGACCGCCGGGGTCAGCTATGATGTCCATGACCCGGTCAAAGCGTTTGACGGAAAAGCTTCCATCGACCGGGAAAAGACCAGCACCTGGAATCCCCAGGCCGGGTTATCCTATGATTTTACCCGGGATTTCACCATGTATGCATCTGTGGGAAAAAAGACCCGGTTTCCCCAGATGAAAGAGCTGTACAGTGACTTGGCCGGAGGGAACAAAGATCTGGACCCCCAGCAGACCATTGCCTATGAGATCGGCGCCACCAAGCGGTTCAACAATGGGCTGCGTCTTTCCGGAGCAGTATTTTACAATGATATCACCGATCGAATCGACTATGATGTCAATGATGATCTTACAAACATCGGTGAAACCAAAATCACGGGGATAGAGGCCCAGTTCAACTACCAGACCCCCTGGAACCTGGACCTGGGTCTGGGATATACCTATCTGTCCGCCGAAGATAAAGCAGACGGTGTCCGACCGGAAATGGATGCCGAGCGAATTCCGGAGCACAAGTTTTTTGCCGATGCCAGATATTTCTTTGATTTCGGCCTGACTGCAACCTGCCAGGCCATTTATATCAGTGATCAGGTCGAATACGACAAAAACTTCAACCCCAGCGATATTGATGAATTCTGGGTGGTGAAAGCCAAACTGAACCAGGATATAAAGCTGTTTGAAAAACTATCCACTGCCGTTTTTTTGGAGGTCAGCAATCTGTTTGACGAAGATTATGAAGAAGGCAGCGGCCCCTATGCCGGAAGAACTTTTCTGGTGGGTGCACAGCTTAGTTTTTAACGTAAATTGAAAAAATGAGGGCGGCACAGAATACAAGATAGCTTTATTCTATGCCGCCCTTGTGACTTTTATTAAAGAACAAACAACCATGATCCCAAAAAAAATTTTCTGGCCGGTTCTCTGCGCTGTTTTTTTACTGTTTCTTTTCAGTATCTATGTGGCCGGACAGAAAAAAAGACAGCTCCCTGTTCAAGGCAATACCCGCACCATCACCGACATGAAAGGCCGGACCTTTGAAGTGGCGGATCCGCTGGATCGCATTGCCCTTTTAGGCGGGCCCACAGGACAGATTGCATTCATATTAGGGGTCCAGGACCGGCTGTGTGCAGTGACCAACACCCTGAAAATGTCCGTTCTTGTGAAAACTTTTTTCCCCCAGATTGCGGATCTGCCCGGGCCCCGCACCACCTCCGGCTCCATCAATATCGAAGAGTTGATCACATCAGACCCGGACATTGCCATTGCCGGGGACATCGACGGCGGCATTGTTCAGGAAAAAACACGGATCCCGGTGGCGTTTTTAGAAGACAGCATGGGCGAAGGTCTTTCAGATATCAAAAAGGAAGTCCGGTTCTACGGATATGTGTTCAATACACCGGACCGGGCCGAGCGCTATGTGGACTTTCTGGACCGCATGACCCGCTTTGTTCAGGAACGCACCCGGGATATTCCGGCAGATCAGCGCAAAAAAGTGTTCCAGGGTTACAACCCCAGTCACCTGGTAACCCTGGGAGGAGACACCTTCATGCAGGAACGCATCGAGATTGCCGGGTGCCTGAACGCCGCCCAGAGCGTTACCACCATCGGCCAGCGCACCGGCCTGCATTCCGGTCTGGGGGAGGTATCCATGGAGCAGGTGCTGGACTGGAACCCGGATATTCTGGTCATCAATTACGGCACGCCTGAAGATGTGTATGCCGATCCCCGGTGGCAGCAGATCAAGGCGGTTCAGAACCGGCAGGTGTATTCCCAGCCGGCCGGGGTGTTTATTTTCAACCGCCCCACAGCGGAATCCGCCGCCGTATTCCCGTTGTGGCTTGCCAGCACGGCCTATCCGGAAAAGTTTGCCGATGTCTGCATCCCCTGCATGGTCAAAAAATTCTACCGGGAAGTCTTTCGTTTCGGCCTGACCGATGACCAGGTGATGGATATTCTCTCAGGCACCTATGAAATCAGTATAATGAAAGGGGCCAGACATAAAAAATAGACCCTTTTACATCCAGGGACGGCCCTGCCGCTTTTCCGCTGATACCTGCATCAGAATATGTATCGGCATACTTGTTCTGGTGGTGATCTTTTCCCTGGGCTGCGGCCGGGTGGACATCTCCTTTGTACAGACCCTAAAAATACTTTTGTCCTCTGTATTTCCCCTGACACCGGACTGGTCTGCCACCACCTGGTCGGTCATTATGGATGTGCGGCTGCCCCGGATCATGGCTGGCATGATGGTGGGCGGGGCCCTGTCCATTTCCGGGGCTGCCTTTCAGGGGGTTTTCCAGAATCCCCTGGTCAGCCCCCATATCCTCGGGGTGGCGGCAGGCGCCGGGTTCGGGGCGGCCCTGGCTATTCTGCTGTTTGACAATATCTGGCTGATCCACCTGACCTCTTTTGTATTCGGCCTGGCCGCCGTGGCCATGGCCTACACCCTGTCCAGGGTTTATAAAATGACCCCGGTGCTGATGCTGGTGCTGTCGGGCATTGTGGTGGGATCGTTGTTTTCCGCTTTGACCTCTTTTTTAAAATATATAGCCGATCCCATGAACAAGATGCCGGCCATCGTGTTCTGGCTGCTGGGGTCATTGAACCATGTCTCTTTCAAAGACATCCTGATTACCGCACCGGTGTTCATCGTCTGCATTTCCTTACTGCTGCTGGTGCGGTGGCGCATCAACCTGCTGGCCATGGGAGATGAGGATGCCAGAACCCTGGGGGTCAACACCGAGGCCCTGAAACTGCTCATCATTGTCAGCGCCACCATTGCAACTGCCTCAGCAGTCTGCATCAGCGGGATCATCGGATGGATCGGTATCATGATTCCCCACATCGGACGGCTCCTTGTGGGGTCGGACCATAAATATCTGCTCTCCGTCTCCATGGTGATCGGTGCCGCCTATCTGGTAACCGTGGATACCATTGCCAGAACCGCTCTTGCAACGGAAATTCCCATCGGTATCCTCACCGCCATATTCGGTGCTCCGGTATTTGCATTTTTGCTCAGAAAGACCCAGAAAGCAGGCTGATCCATGCATGGCAGAATTGACATACGCGGCCTGGCATTCGGATATACAGAAAGGGACTGCATCTTTTCAGACATTAATATTTTACTGGAACCGGGACAGGTGTTCTGCCTGCTGGGCCCCAATGGGTCAGGAAAATCCACCCTGCTCAAATGCATCATGCAGCTGCTCATCCCGGCGGCCGGCAGCGTCAGGATTGACGGGGAAGATCTGAGCGGCCTGGCTGTCAGCGACATTGCCGGAAAACTGGGATTCGTTCCCCAGACCCTGGTGTCTGCCTTTCCTTTTACCGTGGCCGAAATCGTGGTGATGGGAAGGGCATCCCAGATCCGCATGACCGCCTCTCCCGCAAAAAAAGACCGTGACATGGCCATGGCATCTCTGGAAAAAATGGGAATTGTTCATCTGGCACACCGCCCCTGCAACCAGTTGTCCGGCGGTGAGTGGCAGCAGGTGCTCATCGCACGGGCACTGACCCATTCCCCAAAGGTCCTGCTGCTGGATGAACCCACCTCCCACCTGGACATCGGCAACCAGATCAAAATTCTGGAGATTGTCAACAGCCTGGCAAAAGACGGCATCACCATTATCATGGCCTCCCATTTTCCGGACCATGCCTTTTTAACCGCCCACCAGGTGGGGATCCTCAAAACCGGCCGGCTCCTGGCCCTGGGAAATCCCGATGACACCCTGTGTGAAGACGTGCTTTTTGACACCTACGGCATCCATATCCGGGTACTTAAGGTAAAAGAAGACATCAACCGAAAAATCTGCATCCCGGTGCTGCATCCGCACACCAGGACCCTTGTCAAGGAGGTGTCATGAACCTTCCGGTGTGTTTTCAAAAACCATTTCATCCGGCCGGCAGTTGTCCGGTTGCTGCCTCTTTGTCAGATTTCTGCCGGTTTCCCCTGATTTTTTCAGCTCTGGTTTTTCCGGCCATTGTCTGCCTGGTCTCATTTTTGCCTCCGCTGTTTCCCGTTTCAGCCCATGCAGCCCCTGGCCCTGTTCAGGTGACAGATGCCGCAGGCAGGACCCTGATTCTTGAAAAGCCGGCCACCCGCATTGTGGTGGTGGGGTCGGCCCCTTTCATTCCGCTGCACATGCTTTACATGTTTGAGGAAGCCAGAGACCGTCTCACCGGCTTTGAGGTCCGGGTACAGACAACCGATGCGTTTCTCGACCTGATAGATCCGGACCTGTCCCTGAAAAAGACCGTGAATGCCAATCCAGGGCCCGAAAGTGTGGCCGCCCTGGCCCCGGACCTGGTGATTTCAAAATCCACAACAGAAGGACAGATGGCCAGATCCCTGGCATATTTAGGAATCCCGGTGATGTATGTGGGGGCGGAAACCCCGGACATGTTTCTGGCGGATATCAGAAACATGGGAACGGTTCTGGGCAATGAAAAGCGGGCCGATACCATTGTCCGGTTTTATGAAGACAGGCTGGCAGTGATGCTAAAGGCGGTGTCCCAGATTCCGGAGCAGTCCAGACCCCGGGTGCTGGTGCTGGAATACAGCAACCGGGGAAACAAACAGGCCCTGAACGTACCGGCCCCGGGATGGATCCAGACCCGGCAGGCTGTCCTGTCCGGCGGAAACCCTGTCTGGACAGCCGGCATACCGGTCCGGGACGGCTGGCAGATCACGGGATTTGAACAAATTGCCGCCTGGGATCCGGACAAAATCTTCCTCATTGTCTGGTATCAGCTCACAGGCCCTGCTGTTCTCAAAACCCTGTACCAGGATCCCAAATGGGCAAAGCTTACCGCGGTGAAAAAAAAAGAGCTGCATCTGTTTCCCCAGGACATTTTCGGCTGGGATTCGGCCAGTCCCCGGTGGATCCTGGGGGCGTTGTGGATGGCAAAAAAAACCTATCCGAAAAAATTTGAAACCCTGGACATGTCCCGGACCGTCATGGAATTTTTCACCCTGTTGTACGGCCTGGACCGGGAAACCATTGCCGGGCACCTGATGCCGGATGTGAACTGATGGATGTGCATTGACATGGGAAAGATCACTGGTAAAAGCAGATGGGTCGTGCTGGCTGTTTCCCTTTTTCTGCTGGCTGGTTCCGTGTTTCTGGGGCGGTATCCCGCGCCGTTCATTACCGGTCTGTCAGATATGATCGCCAATGATCTGGTGCAGCAGGTGGTCCTGCAGATACGGATACCCAGGATCCTGGCCGCCTTTATCACCGGCATGGTCCTTGCCGCATCCGGCACGGTTTTTCAGATGATTTTCCGCAATCCCATCGTGGATGCCGGATTTCTTGGGGTGTCCGGCGGGGCTGCTTTCGGTGCTTCTCTGGGCATTGTGCTGCTGGGCGGATCCGTGGCTGCCATTCAGGGCACCGCAGCCCTGTTCGCCGTTCTGGGCCTGGGATTTTCCTGGATGATGGCAGTGCGGATCCGGTTCGGAGACTGGATCCTCCGGCTGATCCTGGCCGGCATTGCCGTGTCAGCCATGTTTGCCTCCGGCACAGGATTGCTCAAATACCTGGCTGATCCTCTGCGGGAACTGCCGGAACTGACCTTCTGGCTGCTGGGAGGGCTGTGGGGCATTACCTGGACCGATACCCTGCAGATCTCCGCTGTCTGTCTGCCCTGCCTGGTGATTATCTGGCTGTTCCGGTGGCGCCTGAACCTGCTGTCCATGCAGGATGAGACCATTTTCTCCCTGGTGGCTGACGCATCAAAAGAAAGAATTTTACTGCTGCTCACAGCGGTTATCGCCACATCCGCTGTGGTGTGCAAGGCCGGGCAGGTGGGATGGGTGGGGCTGATCATTCCCCATATCGCCCGCCGTCTGGTGGGATCGGATGCCCAGAAGGCACTGCCCTGTTCCCTTATTCTGGGGGGATTTTTTCTGCTTTTCTGCGACAATGCCTCCCGCACCCTTTTATCCGGTGAAATACCCCTGGGCATTCTCACCTCATTTATCGGGGCCGGGCTGTTTCTCGGGCTGTTGATGAACCACCGGCTGCTGCTCAAAAAAGGATAATATGACTACTGCAGTGTCCATGAAAAACCTGTGTTTTTCCTATGATCGAGACCCGGTGATCTCCCACATGGATATGGCGCTGGAAAAAGGCACCATTACGGCTGTGCTGGGGGCCAACGGCGTGGGGAAAACTACCTTGCTGTATCTGCTGCTGGGGCTGTATGAACCGGACCGCGGTGATATTCTTTTTTTTGGAAAACCCGGAAACCGGTATACCCGGGGACGGCTCAAACAGGTCATCGGCATGGTCTCCCAGAACGATACCACCCCCTTTGACCTGCGGGTGGACGAATATGTGCTGCTGGGGCGGGCACCCCATCTGGGTCTGCTGACAATTCCCGGAACAGCAGACCAGAAAGCGGCTGCCGCTGCCCTGTCCACCGTAGGCATGGCACACATGGCAGACCATGCCGTCACCCGGCTGAGCAGCGGGGAAAAACAGCTGGTGAACATGGCCCGGTCCCTGGCCCAGGAACCGGAAATCCTGCTGCTGGATGAGCCCTGCTCCCACCTGGACCTGATCAATTCCCGGCAGATGCTGGTGTTGATGAAAACCATCGCGCAACAGGGCAAAACCGTGGTATTCACCACCCATGACCCCAATGCCGCATCTGCCGTGGCGGACAGGGTTCTGCTGATGAAAAAAGGGGAACTGGTTGCCGCGGGCACGGTTGATCAGACCATCACCAGCGACCTGCTCACCCGGACATACGGGGGCAGCGTAGAAGTGATCCGCACCGGGCAAGGGCCTTTTGTGCGGGCCATGTAAAAACACAGGAAAATGGGAATCCATTCAAAATTTGAAACGTACAGGTGCTATATGGAAAAACTGACCGACTGGAAAAAATTATGGAAACAGTTATCTGAAATCCAAACCCGGGCATTTGCAAAAAAACAGGCCAAAGATGAAGATTTCTGGCGGGATAAAGCCAGGGATTTCGACAAAATGGTGGAAGAGCGCTGGGCCAGACCGGATTCCTCCCGGCAGTTTCTCCTGGACAAACTCACAGCCAACCCGGGATCATCTCTTCTGGATATAGGTGCCGGCACCGGCAAGTGGTCGATGCTGGCTTCCCCCTATGCAGCAAAAATCACCGCACTGGAACCCTCCGGGGCCATGCAGGCGGTGCTCAAAGAAAAAATCCATGAGATGAACATCACCAATATCCAGGTTTTCACCGGAAACTGGCCCGAAGATGACCCGGGGCCGCATGATTTTATCCTGGCCTCCCATTCCATGTACGGGGAACCCGATTTCACCGCGTTTGTTCAAAAAATGTCCGCCACTGCCGTCAAAGGCTGCATACTGGTAATGCGGGCACCGTTTGCCGACGCGGTCATGGCAAAGGCTGCCATGAAAGTCTGGGGCCAGCCCTATGACAGCCCCAATTTCCAGATCGCATACAACATGCTTCTGGGGATGGACATTTATCCGGATGTGATCATAGAGGCGGACGGCACCTGGCCGGCCTGGACCAGTGACTCTTTTGAAGCGGCCATGGAAGAGACCAAAAACCGGCTTGGGCTTGCAGACAACACGTCCCATGACCTGTTTTTATGGGAACTGCTGGCAAAACACCTGACCCGGCAAAATGACGGCAAATATGTCTGGCCCAAAGGCAACCGGTCGGCTCTGGTCTACTGGGATGTGTCATGAGAAAAACCTTACAATAAAAAGGTGCGTGTATGAAATGCCATTTTTGCGAGCGCAGGTGTGATCTGGCAGACGGCCGCAGCTTCTGCGGCAATTTTGCAGAAGAAAACGGGAAGATAAAAGAGCGCTGGCCAGACCAGTGGTGCACCTATTCGCCGTCCCGCATCGAATCGGTGCCGTTTTACCATGCGTATCCAGGGTCGCGTTCCATGATCATCGGTACGGCCGGGTGCAATTTCCGGTGCCGGTATTGTTCCTACGGGTTTATCGCCTGCAAGGATCCGGCACAGCTCCAGGATGTGATGTACACCATTGCACCGGAAAAACTGGTGGCCATGGCAAAAAAGATGGGATGCCACAACATTGTGTTCAATGTGAATGAACCGGCCGTATCACTGCCCAGCCTTCAGCGGGTCAAAAAATATGCGGAAAAACAGGATATTCCCATGGGATGCCTGACCAATGGGTACATCACCCCCGAAGCCACCCAGATGATGGCAGAGATCTTCTCCTTTGTGCACATCGGCTTGAAGGGCTTTTCCGATGCCTTTTATAAAGAATTTGTGGGAATTCCCCATATAGCACCCATCCTCCGGAATATCGAAACCTTTTCCCGTACCTGCCATGTGGAGATCGCCTCCCCGGTAATCGAGGATGTCAATGACCATGAACTATTCGACATTGCCCGGTTCATCCATGATATCCGGCAAGACATCCCCTGGCATGTGTTCCGCCTTCTGCCTGAACACAATATGAAACAATCGGTGTACCCCAATATCGACCGCATGAACCAGGCCCTGGAAACCTCCCGGAGCCTGCTGCCCTATATCTATTTTCATAATTTTGTGGGTTCCAGGTGGGTGAACACCCTGTGCCCCGGCTGCGGGGAAGTGGTGATCAAGCGGTTCAGCCTGGGATGTTCCGGAGACCGGCTGGATGCGTTTCTGGCCCCGGACAACACCTGCACCTGCTGCGGCACCGCCATCTCCATGCTGGGCACCCGTGTGGGATGGAATGACAAACAGACAACCGTATGGGAGAGTGTGATATGAGCCTGGCCATCATAGATGCGCGGGAGTGGCAGAACACCTTTGATCTGGAAACCGGACAGCCGCAGACCAGTGAATCACCGGCTGCAGACATGGCCGCCCGGGTCCTTTCCAGGCACCCCTATCCAGGGGATGTGGATGAAAAAGCCAACCAGTGGGTCACAGGGACAGCCCTGGAACTGATCGACCGGTATGACCCGGACCTGGTGTGTGTAAGCTATGTGCAGCAGTTTTTTGCAGACCGGCATTTCAGATATGCCCGGAAAGAACGGGAACGCCTGTTTGCATCGGCCATGGAAGAGGCAGAGCGGTTCATTGAAAAAAGCGGCTTTACACCGGTAATCGTGGGCACCGGCGACATGATCCCCCTGAAAGGGGAGATGGACCTGTCCGGCCTGGATGGCCTGGCCGTGTCCTCCAACTGGTCGGCCCGGTACTGCGGCATCCATGCCCCCAGCCGTCACGACATGGCATTTCTGGATTCTTTGGACACCCTGGAAAGGATCGTGTCCAGGGACCAGTGGATCCAGATGTTTGCCACTGCCCAGCACGACCTGGAAATCCATCAGGACACCAATCTGATGCCCGATTTCCTGCTCGCTGCCAGACAGGGCCATGCGTTTAAAACCATGGGCACCACCCTGCGCAAACCGGTTCATATCCCGGCTAAAAATTTTCTGGTGCCGGTGTTTTCTCCCCTGGGCCGGGTGGATGACCTGCGGGATATCAAACCTTTGATCCGCTCCCGTCTGCCGGATCATAAAATCGCCCTGATCCTGGTGGAGGGGGTGGGAGAACGGTTTTTTCCTGCATCCCGGTTCATGTGCCAAAACGGGGTGGACTGGTTCTGCAACGAACCGGGAGATGCCTTTTATCTCACGGTGTCCACCGGAAAACACCAGCCCTTTGCCTATCCGGCCGGATACCGCTTTTTTGACAAAGATGCAGATGCCATCAAATTTCCCTTTTCCGGGTATATGGATACCATCCCTGAACACACCCTGGCACAGGATTTTCCGGGAAAAAGCATTGCCGTGGGAAACCGGAGCATGTTCATGCACATGGTATTCGGGGTGGACATCAGTATCGAGTGTTTTGCCAGAAACCTGTTCAACCAGGGATGCATGGCCGTGGTGCACCGGGAAGACAAATGAAACTGAGATAAGCCCCCATGAGAAACCGATTCGTCAAAAAATTGCTGTTGTTGCCGGCCGCCCTTTTCTGCCTTCTTGTATTCCCGCCGGCCGCATCTGCGGTCACCGACACCTGCCCCCCCTTTTATCTGCGCACCGATACAGGGGCGATCATCAACCCCATGACCGGGGAGAATGCAGACCAGCCCTTTTCCACCCGCCAGACCTGCGGGGCCTGCCACGATGTGGACACCATCT
>JAIPDL010000020.1 GCA_021737695.1 Desulfotignum sp.
AGCAATCAAACATTGAAATATAAAAAATGGAGGTTAAAAACGGCATTTGGAAATTGGATAAAATTTGATCGGATAATTCTTCCGATATTGACGCTTATTTTGAGCAAAAAACTGTCTTGACAATGGGGTCCACTATAAACATCGCCTGCGGTAGTCATGCAGGCGATCCTCACATAATGGCTCGCACCATTGAGCGTGCAAAAGAACTCAATGTCGCTGTGGGAGCTCACCCTGGATATCCGGATTTATGGGGATTTGGGCGGCGGGAAATGACATTTACCCCCAGTGAAATCGAACAATTTGTTGCCTACCAGGTGGGTGCGGCCATGGGGGTTTCCGCTTATGCAGGTCATCCGATTTCTTATGTCAAGCCCCATGGTGCGTTAGCTAATTTAAGCCAGGCAGATGAAACCGTTGCCAGAGCCGTTCTTAAAGGGATTGCAAGCGTTGACTCAAATCTTGTGATCCTGACCTTTTCGGTGGGACATGCCATTCGTGTGGCACAAGAAATGGGTTTAAAGGTATGTGCTGAAATTTTTGCAGACCGAGCATACACCTCCGAAGGGCTGCTGGTTTCAAGGAAACTTCCAGGCGCTTTACTCCATGATCCTGAGGCCATTGCCCAAAGAGTTGTAAACATGGTCAAAAATAACGAAATTACAGCCGTTGACGGAACTATACTTCCCACAGATGTTGGTTCCATTTGTGTCCATGGCGACACACCCGGGGCCATTGAAATGGCTATGGTCGTTCAAAAGGGCCTGGCCGAAGCAGGAATTGAAATTAAACCTTTTGCCGGAGGTGCAAAATGATTCCACAAATCGTTGATCAGCTTTTAGAAAGCATACAAGATACAAATATCACTGAGATCGAATATGAGGCCAACGGGGTTCGTATACGGATTGCACGAGAGACCAGCCATGGTGGCTCAAAAACAGCTGCCCTAAAAACGAAAACCCCCAAAATAACCCCCTCTCAGACAAATTCAGTGCAGCCCGAAAAACAAGAAGACCCCATTGCCCCGTCCACAGATGACCACACCAAAACTCATCTTGTTTGTGCCAGTATGTTTGGCTGTTTTTACCGTGCCCCGGGAGAGGATCAGCCGCCATTTGCCAAAGTGGGCAGTAAGGTTGTAGTCGGTCAGCAGCTGGGGTTACTGGAAGCCATGAAAACCTATATCCCTGTTGAAGCAGATGTAGCCGGTCGAATAGTAAAGATAATGGCCGAAAATGATACGGCTGTTAATGTTGGAGACCCGCTGTTTGAAATTGAAAGAGATGATCAAAATGAAGTTTAATTCGGTTTTAATTGCAAATCGTGGCGAAATTGCACTGCGTATTATGCGGGCCTGCCGTTTCTTGGGTTTAAAGACGATTGCTGTTTACTCTGAGGCTGATAAACAGCTTGCTCACGTACAAATGGCTGATACCGCTTTATGCATTGGTCCGCCAAATCCTGGTGACAGTTATCTAAGCCGGGATTCGATACTGGTTGCAGCTAAGCTAACAGGGGCACAGGCCGTCCATCCCGGATACGGATTTCTTTCAGAAGACTCCCTTTTTTCACAAGCTGTTCAGGGTGCTGGGTTAACCTTTGTGGGGCCCAGTGCAGATGCCATAGATCGAATTGGTGATAAGATTCGGGCCAAGCAGGTGATGGCAAAGGCAGGCGTTCCCTGTGTGCCTGGCTCCGAAGATATGATTCCCGATGACATTGGTGAGTGTAAAAAAATTGCAGATCAAGTGGGCTTTCCCTTAATGATTAAAGCGGTTAGCGGCGGGGGCGGTCGAGGGATGCGTATTGTTCGGCAGCCAAAAGATCTGGTCAATGCAATCTTGGTTACCAGACAGGAAGCAGCCAATGCCTTTGGGCGCAGTGATGTATATATGGAGCGCTTTCTTGAACATCCTCGCCATATCGAAATTCAGGTGTTGGCAGATACCTTTGGTAATGCGATATGGCTTGGGGCAAGGGATTGTTCCATGCAGCGGCGCCACCAAAAACTGATCGAGGAAACCCCTCCCCCCCACATCCCTCAGGACCTGATCGCCACGTTGGGGGAGCAGTGTGCCAATGCCTGTAAAAAAATCAATTATATCGGAGCCGGTACCTTTGAGTTCCTGTATGAAGACGGCCAATTTTATTTTATTGAGATGAATACCAGACTGCAGGTTGAACACCCTGTTACAGAAATGGTCACAGGAATTGATATCGTTGTTGAACAGCTTACTATTGCCCAGGGAGATCCTCTCTCTGTTACACAAGAAGAAATCAGACCAACTGGACATGCCATTGAGTGCAGGATTAACGCCGAACATCCTTGGAAATTTTTGCCTTCTCCGGGAAGGATAAAAAAATGGTACTCTCCTGGCGGTCCCGGCGTGCGTGTAGATTCCCACCTGTACGAAAATTACAATATTCCCCCAAATTATGATTCGCTGATTGCTAAACTTATCACCCTTGGCAGTGATCGAAATGATGCTCTGAATCGCATGAAGGCTGCACTCAATGAGATGCAGATTGAAGGCATTGACACAACAATAGCCTTGCAAAAAGCGCTGATTCAGGATCCTGATTTCCAAAAAGGTGGAATTGACATTCATTACCTTGATCACTGGCTTGAAAATAAAAGGAACAGACCATGATAGACCAGAACCTTATTAAGTTATTGACAGGGCGGCTTCAAGCCAGCGATGTCACCCAATTTGAATGCCATTGGCCTCAAGGGTCACTGCGCCTTGATTTTTCGAGGGGGCATGAGGATGATCCGCAGCTGTCTGCCCCTGTTGATTCCAACAAACACCTCGTAAAAGCCACTTGTATGGGCAGGCTGTGCTTTGAGCATCCATTGGTGCCGCTAAAACCAATATGCCCAGGCGACCACATTGAAAAAGGCCAGCTTTTGGCTTTTTTGGGATTCGATCAGGTATTTGTTCCCTTATATGCCAAGCACAAGGGGGGGGTAACCCGCTTGATGATGAAGCAAAATGATTTGGTAGGGTATGCAGACCCCATTTTAGAAATGGAAATAGACTAATACTAAAAGTAACCCCCATACACAAACTGAAGTTACTAACAAAGGAGGAAAGAGGAATTGGCTCAAGAAAAAAAAGGAAGAAACAAAAGAGAACCGAATACCCTTGAAGTTTTTTTTCCAATTGTCAGCATGATAATTATTTTATTTGTCGGCCGCGTTATAATGAACATAAGCATGACAGCTCTACTAGTGGTTGCTTCCTTAGTAGGCTCTGTAATAGCGTACCGTGTAGGAGCGACATGGGATGATATGTTTGCAGGAATTAGCAAGAAAATGCAAACCGGCCTGGGCGCATTGATACTTTTGGTTTTCGTCGGCGCAATGCTCGGTCTTATGGAAGCCAGTGGTACTATACCCATGCTGATTTATTACGGGGTACAGATTGTAAGCGGGCCCTGGCTAATGGCCACGGCTTTTATACTTTGCTGTCTCGTTTCCGTAGCGACTGGCACCTCCTGGGGTTCTATTGCGACAATCGGCGTTACCACGATGGGTATTGCTATGGGACTTGGTGTCAGTCCGTTAGGGGTAGCCGGCGCTGTGATCGGCGGCTCCTGGTTTGGCGATAAATTGTCTCCTCTTTCCGACACCACCAATCTGACGGCCGCCGCCAGTGGAACAGATTTGTTTGATCATATCCGTCAGATGTTGTGGACGACCATTCCTGCCAGCCTAATTGCTCTGCTTGTTTATGTGATTGTCGGCTTCTCTTCCGATGTTTCCGGAACAGTATCCTCTGACACGCTAACCGGCATGCTTACTCAGCTGGACAGCATGTTCAACTGGAATATTCTGCTGTTGCTTCCCTTGGTTGTGATTCTGGTCGGTGCTGCTCTGAAATACCCGGCCATTCCAATGATGATAGCTGCTTCTATTGTGGCTGGTTTGGAGGCGATAATCTTTCAGGGAATCACGGTGACAAATGTGTTTAATGCTATGATGAAGGGCTTTAATACTTCCATGGTTACAAACACGGTCATTGATGCAGCAGCCGTCATGCCGGAGGTCACCAGACTTCTGCACCGCGGAGGCATGAATAGTATGCTGGGCACTGTCCTTTTGATCATGGCTGCCTTTGCATTTGCCGGTATCCTGGAAAGTGCTGGCTGCCTGAAAGGTATGTTGGATCGTGTCGCCAAGCGGGTCAAGTCCGACAGCAGCCTGTTGGTGTCTACTGTTTTTTCCTGTCTTGGGGTTGCTACCATTACTAATAACTTTGTTTCTTCGGTAGTTCTCGGCGAAATGTACCAAGATCTGTACCGTGAACGCGGTTTGGACACCGCGAACCTGTCTCGTACGCTGGAGGACTGTGGTACCTGCATTATACCTTTGGTTCCCTGGTCAGCATCCGGTGCATACGTGGTTGCTATGCTGGGTGTTGCTCCTGGGGCATTTATCCCTTGGGCTATATTCTGCTGGATCTCCCCGATTATTTCCCTTTTTTATGCCTATACCGGCATCAGTATTAAACGCTTGAATCCAGATGAAACATCTATAGCAAACGTAAAAGTATCAACAACATAAACTTTAAATAAATTAATCAGGAAGAAGTGCAATACGATGAAACAATATGATTTTGAGACTGTATATCCACGTTATGATACGAACACAACAAAGTGGATGGAAATAAGGAAATATTTTCCTGATGGCGCAGAGGGTATTATTCCTTTTTCATTAGCTGATATGGAATTACCACTGGCTCCGGAGATACGTGACGGTTTCAAAGCCTATTTGGATCGATACGTACTTGGCTACAACAATGCCACTGATGAGTATAAAACTGCCGTCTGCAACTGGATGAAGACCCGTCATAACTGGGACGTAAAACCGGAATGGATGCTTCCTTCCAATGGTATCATCCATGCCTTATACAGCAGTGTTAAGTCCTACACGAACAAAGGCGATGGTGTGATCATGTGTACCCCTGTCTATTATCCAATGTATTCCGCTATTACGGCCAATGACCGTCATTTGGCAGAGTGCCCGCTGATTAACAGGGGAAGCCGTTACGAGATCGATTTTGAATGCATGGAAAGGCTTGCCAAAGCCCCTGAGAACAAGCTGTTAATTTTTTGCAGTCCTCATAATCCAGGTGGGCGGGTATGGACAAAGGAGGAACTGGAAAAAGTAGGTAGTATCTGCCTGGAAAACAACGTAATTATCGCTTCGGATGAAATTCACTTCGACTTGATCAGACCGGGTATTCAACATACCGTATTTGCTGCTGTATCACAGGAAGTCGCAGCAAACTGCGTGGTCATGACAGCCCCCAGCAAGACCTTTAATTTAGCCGGTCTAATGACGTCCAACATTATTATCTCTGATCAGACCCTGCGTGAACTATTTTGGGAAGAATTAAAAAGGGATACTTTGTACCCAAAGTGCAATGCCCTTGGCTTGGAAGCCTGTCGGATTGCCTATACTGAATGCGGCGAATGGCTGGATCAAGTCAACGCTTTAATTGCCAGGAACTGTGATAAAGTAGTCGATTTCTTGAAGCGGGAATTCCCGGAGGTTGTCGTAATGGATATGGAAGGCACTTATCTTCTCTGGATGGATTTTTCCGCATTGGGAATTGAAAGCCACAAGCTGGCCGAGATGCTGCGCACAGAGGGCAAGTTGTTCTTTGACGATGGCTATATATTTGGCAAAGCGGGCGACGGTTTTGAACGCTGGAATCTGGCCTGCCCAAAAAAATATGTGGAAGAAGGATTGATCCGTTTGAAAACGGTGTTGGATAAGCACAAGGTAAAATGATTCCACAAATCGTTAATCAGCTTTTAGAAGGCATACAAAATACAAGTTTCACTAAAATAACACTCAAACACAAATTAAGGAGATAGGTATGAACACATTAAATGATTTTCTTGCTCAAAAAAGATTAGGGCTTCAAGCCCGGGATGAAAAATTTGCAAAAGGTGAATTGGAGCCTTGGCCTTTGCATGCCGAAGTAAATGCAGAAGGACGATCTGGTATTCGCCACATCCGTATCCGGCAGCATCATATTATAAATGACAGTCTTCATGATTTTGCAGGTTTTGATCTTGGCCCTAATACTCCTGAAACCATGATGGGAGTAATTGGTGCCTGTGTGGTTCATCTCTGCCAGATGCATGCAGCTCTAATGAAGGTTCCCATGGATTCAATTGATGTAGTAGTCGATAGCGTTTATGACCCCAGAGCTGGAAGACCTGGGTTTGAAGATGTGCCCGTCCACCCTACTGACATTGTTTGTCAGGTTAATATTGCTTCTCCTGCCTCCACTGAGACAATTCAAAAACTGTTCGAAGCCGCAGACAAATCCTGCCCCGTATTGGAGCTTGTACGTCGCCCGCAAAAAATTAAGTCCATTCTTAACCATACTAAAACTAAACCAGAGGCCTAAGGTTTTCCTCTAAATTAAAATAATAAAAAGAAAAGGAGAGTTTCCATGATACACAAATTAGCAATTACAATTTCCATTGTTTTGGCAGGATTTTTTCTTTTGAATACTACTTGTTATGCAGGCAGTAAAACAATTACCTGGAAAGTGTGTTTCCACACAATGGTTCAAAAAGGCAATTGGGCTGGAAATATCATGGAAAATTGGGCCAAGGAAATAGAAGAACGCACTAATGGTGACTTAAAAATTCAATTTTACTGGCCAGGTGCCCTTCCTTACAAAGGCGCGGAATCCCTTATGGTTATGAAAAAGGGGCTTGCAGATGTCATTGAAGGAACAACTTGGTCGTTCACTGGCCTGGAGCCAACTATGGATGTAAGTCTTCAAATTTTTATGTACAATGATAAAGAAGAAACCAAAAAGGCGATGGAAGAAGTATTAATGCCGCATTGGGAGCCTAAATTTAAAAAATACAATGCAAAAGTGCTTATGCACTGGACATCAGGCGCTTATCAAAACTATTGGTCTAAAGAACCTGTGACAAAACTTTCTCAGATGAAGGGTGTAAAAACCAGAGTATACAGCCGTGGTTTGGCTGAAATGGTTAAAATGTGGGGCTCTGCACCACTGACCATTCCTGTGGTTGAATTGTACACTGCTCTGCAAAGAGGGATAGTGAGTGCTGTTATCACTAGTAACAATACCGCCTATGATATAAAATTCTGGGAAGTTCTTGATTATTCTACTGAGATTAAATTGATGCCAGGCGGTCCTGATACGCTTTTGGTCAACCAAAAATCATGGGGCAAACTGTCCCCTGAGACTCAGGCAGTTGTTATGGAGGTTAGTAAGAAATACTCTGCTGTTCTTCAGGATGAAGTTTGGAATTCAGCTGAACAAATCAAAGAAAAACTCAAAGAAAACGGCATGGAAATCCTTCAAATCAGCAAAGAAGAACGTGAAAAAATTAAAGACTTGACTGCTGGCTATGTCTGGAAGGACTATTTAGCAAAAGCTGGTGATGACGGCGTTGCAATTTTCAAAGATCTTGAAAAATGTCTAGGCCGTCCACTTCTTGAAAAGGCTGGGTACTAACGGTCACTCGCGGATAAATCATGTCTTTATAACCTGCATGGCTGGGCCATTGTATCAGGCATGCAGGTTTAACTGTCCTGATTTGTTGGGCAGTCTTCCATTATTTTAATCTGCCCATAAGGACTATTAATATGATCCCAAAAACGATTGTCTTCTTTACCAATACTTTATCCCTGATAGGTACAGCCGCAGCATTAATTATGATGCTTGCGCTGATGCTCACTGAAATCTTTGCAAGACTGCTATTTAGTAAATCAACGCTTATGGCACAAGAATTTAGTGCCTATTTGCTTGTTTTTTTTGTTTTTATCTCATTGGCCTATGTTTTTAAGGAGGAAAAGCATATCAGGATCACACTTGTTTCCTCACGCCTTTCTCCCAGAATCCGTAAAATATTAGATATATTTATGCATGTTGTTGCACTGTTTGTAACAATTTATATGCTTTATTGGTCAGGCCTTGATGCCCATGATTGCTTCATCTTAAATGAAAAGTCTGAAACCATCTATCGAATACCAATGTTTATCCCTAAATCCTTTATTCCCATTGGCCTATTTGTCTTTATGCTTCAAATATTAGTATCTATGGTGACGAAAATAAAGGAGGTCATAAGATGATAGAAGGTTTGATAACATTATTACTGCTTTTCTTGTTTTTAGCTTTGGGTTTGTGGGTAGGGTTCGCCCTTGCCCTGGCAGGAATCATTGGAATGATCTGTTTTACAGATTTCCCAGCTGGAAGTGTTCTGGCTATCCAACTTTTTAACTGGAACAACCAATTCGTCTTAATTGCCCTGCCTCTGTTTATTTTTATGGGTGAACTGCTGTTCCATTCAAAATTAAATAAACAGCTATATTCAGGATTAAGCCCATGGGTATCAGCAATTCCAGGTAAATTGCTTCATTCCAATGTATTGGGATGCACGCTTTTTGCAGCTGTTTCAGGTTCCAGTACAGCAACCCTTGCAACCGTTGGCACTATCGCTATTCCTGAACTTGGACGGTTGGGCTATGACCGCAGGCTGACCATGGGGTCTTTATGTGGTGCAGGGACCTTGGGCCTCTTAATCCCGCCCAGCGTTGCAATGATCATTTATGCTGTCTTGGTCAGAGAATCCATTGGTCAACTGTTTATGGCAGGAATTATGCCTGGTATGATGGTTTCCGGCCTTTTTTTAAGTTATATTGCAGTTGTCTCACTTTTACGCCCTGAGGTCGCCCCTTCCAGTGAAAAATACAGCCTGAAAGAAAAGTTTTTGAGTATAGTTCATTTGGGGCCCACCCTTCTTTTGATTTTCTTTGTTTTAGGAAGTATGTATTTAGGATGGACCACCCCCACAGAATCCGCTGCGGCTGGATGTCTTGGTGCCTTGCTAATTGGTCTTTTTAAAAGAACGCTGACTTTTCAGGGAATAAAAGACTCCATCATAGGAACCGGCTTAATTGCGGGAATGATGCTTTTTATCATGACCGGCGCCAGTTTTTACACAACCACTATTTCCTATCTGGGTCTTAGTCAGCATTTGATGAATCTTGTTGTTTCCCTGGAAGTTTCAAAATACGTCATTTTAGCAATTATTGCTTTAATCTATATTGGTCTTGGGTGCATTATTGACGGCGCATCAATTCTGGTATTAACTGTACCCATTTTCAGCCCTGCAATGCAAGCTTTGGGCTTTGATTTGATCTGGTTAGGCGTTGTATTAGTAATCCTTATAGAAATTTCAAATATCACCCCTCCAGTAGGCTTGAATTTATATGTTTTGAGCGGGATAACCGGGGAATCCATTGGAGAAGTCGCTCGTGCTTCACTCCCTTTTTTTCTGCTCTTAGTCTGCGCCATTCTAATTTTGATCGTCTTTCCTGAAATTGCCTTGTGGTTGCCAGGAAAAATGATAGGTGGATAAAGGCCGTAAAAAAATAAACTTTTAAACCAACACAATATCGCCCTTTGAATTTGAAAATATTAGGAGGCATAAAAAAATGGAAAATCTGGATGGTGCTGTAAAATTAGCTCACCGGGCATCGCAGACACGGTTTGAAGATTTAGCGATTAAAGATATCACGGTTACAAAACAATTAATCTTGGATACTTTAGCCGTCCTTGTTGCCGGCAGTACCTTAGGCCCCAAAGTTAAGGAAACCATAGAACTGGTTCAGGAATGGGGAGGCAAACCCGAGAGCACAATTTTAGGCTTTGGTGGTAAATATCCATCTATAATGGCAGCTTATGCCAATGGGGCCATGGTCCATTCTTTAGATTTTGATGATACCCATGACCCAAGCACCCTGCACCCGACCGCTTCATGTTTGCCAGCAGTACTTGCTTTGAGTGAAAAATCTGGATCTTTAAGCGGCAAAGACATTATAACCGCAGTAGCTGTAGGCAATGATACAATATGCCGCATGGGCCTTGCCTACCCGCTTGGCATTTCTGTTGGCGGTCTTCTTGCCCCAATGACATTTGGTATTTTTGGTGCTGCCATGGCTTCTGGCAGGATTATTGGTTTAAATAAAGAGCAAATGGTCAGTTGTCTGGGATTAGCCTATACACAGACCAGTGGCAGTGCCCAGCATTTTCACGACGGTGGTTCAGATGTTCGGCTGCTTTACCAGTCTTTTGGTGGTAAAATAGGTGTATTATCTGCACTGATGGCCCAAAAAGGAATTGATGGGGGTGGGACAAAATGCCTTGACGGGAAAAACGGTTTTTATGACCTTTTCTTGAATGGGGATTATGATCCAGGTTTCCTGCAAGTCGAGCTGGAAGACAAGTATGAGATTACAAATATTTCAATTAAGCCATACCCATCCTGCCGTCAAACCCATGCTTACATTGATGCAACACGCATTTTGATGGAAAAGCACAATATCACCCCGGATTGTGTGAACAAGATTATTTTAAATATTGGAAAACTCGGTGAACATTTATGCACACCTGAACAATCCCGTAAGCGCCCCACATCCGTATCTGATGCAAAGTTCAGTATTCCCTTTACTGTTGCTGCATGCTTGGTGAATGGGACTGTAGATCTTCCAGCTATCACAGAAGAGAGCCTTAAAAATCCAAAAATTCTGGATATGACCAGCAAGATCAGCTGGCTTTTTGATGATGATATTAATAGTGTGGACGGGATGGAACCAGGGATTGTCACCATTGAATGCAGAGATGGTAACGCATTTACTGAAAAAGTTACCGATTCTTTGGGCTCTCCAAAAAACCAAATGTCTGATGATCAACTGGCAGCCAAATTCATGGACTGCGTTTCATATTCTGTGAAACCCCTGACAAATGGGTCTGCACAAAAAGTGGTTGACCTATGCCTTAATTTGGAAAAAGTGGATAACATCCTTGCGATTATAGATTTGCTTGCCTGATTGATTTTACCTTATTTTCTAAACTGGTCTAAAAAGGCTGTGTAAGTTTAACCCTACAACGTTACTTATATAAAACCGGTTTCCAAGAGTCTCTTTCTTCTATTTGAGTGATAAGCTTTGTGATTTCGATTTTGAATCCAGGCAACTTGATTGAGCAGGCTTTGTGTTTCGTTTTCCCGTATCGGTAGAAAGGCACTAAAACAGAAACCTAAGCAAAGGCAGTGTAATAGATGGAGCTTTTTTCCCCAACCTGATTTTTAGGTGCCATAGAAAAAATGCCCAAGCATGCATGTGAAAATATGGTGATGCCAGCCGGGAAATTTTCTAACCTTATATTGATCCATGCCCAGTTCTGATTTTGATTTTTTCAAACTGAAGCTTTTAGATCTTCACAACAAAAAGTACGCATTAATCGGATGAACCGTTAATTTTCTCAGCTCCCATAAAAGTTCTCTCTTAATTTTCCGAATAGCGGTGATTGGCATGATTGTTTTCGGCTCAGTGGCAAAAATTGCAATTGTATGGAACATGGCAGACCTATTCATTGGACTGATGGCCGTGATAAATTTGATTGGTATAACAATGTTGGCGAAGTTTGCCTTTAGAGCACTAAATGATTACCTGGAACAGAAAAGGCAAGGAATCAATCCAACTTTTAGCGCATCAGACATTGAAGGTCTTGAAAATGTTGAATGCTGGGGAAATGACGTTGAAAAAGATGTTATTTCCGGGTAAGGGAGATTGAAAATGGAATAAACTTTTAGGACACCGGGGCGCAGGAAAAATCATACCACAGGTCGCTATGTTCTGCTCTGAGGATCAGATTTTTCCTGCAGCAACGGTGTTGGACATTTTTACCATCATCCGGATAAGAAACATGAAAGAATTTAATAAGGCAGTGCTGCCTCTAACTATTGAAGGCACAGAATTAAGACTGTCAGTCATATCACGCACAGGTAAAATGGATCCCATTCTTTTTTTGCATGGCTTTGGATCTACCAAAGAAGACTACGCAGATATAACCCGCCAGAATACATTTAAAGACTATCCATTTCTGGCTTATGATGCACCAGGATGCGGAGAATCCTACTGCTCAGATTTGAATCAAGTGTCAATCCCGTTTTTGGTCCAGACTGCTGTTAAATTTTTGGCGTACAATGACATCAGACGATTCCATCTCGTTGGACATTCAATGGGAGGGCTAACCGCCCTTTTACTGGCCAATATGATGCCGGATAAGGTGCTCAGTTTCACTAATATCGAGGGGAATATTGCACCGGAGGACTGTTTCTTAAGCCGGCAAATCATAGAACACCCCGCACCCAGTGCGAAGGCTTTTTTTGATGAATTTATTGAAAGAACGCTGAACACCCCAGCCTATTCAAGCCCTCTTTACTCCGCCAGTCTGAAGCAGAAAGTCCGGGCAGAGGCGGTTAATGGTATCTTTTCTTCCATGGTTGATCTGTCTGACAACGGCGACCTGATGAATAAATTTTTAGATTTGAGCTGCCCCAAAATGTTCATGTATGGTGAGCAAAACAGGCATCTTTCATACCTGGATTTCATAGAATCAAAGGGTGTCCGGCTATCTGAAATTCCTGAGTGCGGACATTTTCCCATGTACTCGAATCCACCTGAAATGTGGCGAGAGCTCTTTGACTTTATAAGTTAGCCCAATGAACATTCAGCTTGATGCTTCAGGAAAGGATAATGGATCCGGACGACTATTTTTTTCCAGGCCATGGGTATAGCCTTAAGCAACCCCAAAGCGATTATTTTATTAACTGCGCTTCTACACCAATTCTAAACGAAAAGCTCGGGAATTTAAACTGCCAGGCAGTGAGGACTATTTATAGGGCTTGGTCCATTTTTCGGGTGGAAGACGACCCCGGACTTTCCCTGTTTGTGTGCTGCTTTGAAATAGGCCGGGGCGATCGACAATACCATATCCCAAAGTTGAAATATTTTGCTGAGTCCAAGCGGTTTTTTGGGGCAAACCAATTCAAGTTTTTAACACAAGGACCTGTAGGTCAACAGATAGGTGTAATCCCCTGCATCAACAGAGCTGCCTTTTTTAAATCCGTGCCCCAGCACCAGATCATCCACCTCTTTTTCCGACAACCGGATATGTTTGGGTGGGCCGGGCGGGCCGTCGCATTTTTTGAATTCAAGCACAGCCAGGCATCCGTTGGGTTTTAGGATGGTTTTGACCTCTTTCAGAACGGCTTCTGCCTGGCCGGCCTCTGCAAAATCATGCAGCACCGTGGCCATCAGGCACGTGTCCACGCCGTAATCATCAATCTCGATCTGGCGGGCCGCATCGGATATCAGGGTCATGATATTGGTGATATTTTGTTTTTCGATCCTTTTTTCCAGAAGCTTTATCCCTTCTTCCCACAGATCCAGTGCATAGACCAGGCCGTGCTCTCCGACGATCTCAGAAAAATAAACAGAATAATCCCCTCTCCCGCAGGCCAGATCCAGGACAACCGATCCAGGCTTTACAGGCAAAACATCGGAAATTTTTTTCAAATCAATCAAATCAAAACTGCTCTTGCCGGCCCCTTTTGGATTTTTTCCCTTTTCTTCAGCCATGTTCCATCCTTCCTCATGTGTTACGTTAAAATACGTGCTATTCGCATGACGAAGCGACCACAAAAATTACCAACGTTTCAGTACCATTGTTCACAAGACTGTGGGCAGACCCCTCTGGTATCCAGATGGCATCTCCGGGATTGACCTGCTGTTTTTCATCATCCACCTGCATGACTCCTGTTCCGCTTGCGACAAAATAGATCTCTTCCATGGGATCCACATGGGACTCAATCGTTTTACCGGGTTCGAGTCTGGCAATTGCGAGAAATCCAAGTTTTTCCAGGATCGTGCGATCAAGGATCATCTGGGCAATTGCGCCCCCATGGGCACTATGTGGTTTCAAGAACCGCTTTATCATTGATATTTCTGACAATCATTTTTTTTCAGTATCTGGGAAATCCATCATCGCTATCGCCTCTTTTCAAAAAAAAATGAGAGTTTCTTTATGATGTATTACACTATGGGAGAAATTTCAAGAAAAGCAAGCTTGTTACAGTTGAAACATGAAGCCAAGGGTTTGGATTTCAGGTCAAAATATCTCCTGTCGGCACCGGTTTTCAGAGCCACCAGGGGGCATAAAGGCAAAACAGCGGCTGAGGCTGGCCACTTCCGGTTGATTGGCAAAAACGATTGGCAACAAATAACATATGTAATATAACAAATGTTATTTTATAACAACACGACCTGAATTAACGTGAACTGGTTGATAAATCAGGATATCCAGGAAACAGCAAATGCCACCGAAACAGAGTATTACTCAGCAAATAATCATTGATGCGGCGTTCAGGATGATCCGCGAAGACGGTAAAAAGAAACTGACAGCACGGAATATTGCCAAGGTTCTTTCATGCTCCACCCAGCCGATATATTCCTGCTTCTCCAATATGGAAGACCTTGAAAATGCAGTAATAAAAATGGCGCTGGATTATATTTCAGAAACATATCTAACCGGAAGCAGATACGCAGACACTCCTTTTTTCAGCATGGGGCTCGGTTATATTCAAATGGCCAGAAAAGACCCAAACCTTTTTGATCTGATCTACCAGTCAGGTTACACGGTAGACCTGTTTGGGGAAGACCTGTATCCGAAATACAAAGACCGCTTGTTGGATGCAATGAAGACCGATGCAATACTTAAACGTTTAGACCGGGATACGCTGGCTGATATCCTGAGTCACATGTGGATTTATACTCACGGCCTTGCCATGCTGGCCCGGAACAACCCAGAACTCAGCAGCACCCGGATTAGGGAAAAACTGCATGAAATGGGCCGGATACCGGGACAATCCAGCAGAAGGCCGGGTTTCCGTTAAAATCAAAAAAAATTCTTCTTCTTACAGATGAACAGGAGAGCGATGTAAAAATATAAGGAACATGACACAGGTGTTCTGCCGGATGACCGGTGAATCGGTTCAAAAAGAAAATATTCATCAGATTGGTCTGAAAAACGGGTGCCTGGAATGCTGCACCTGCGGGTATGACAATGTCTGTGCACAGAAAGATGGATTTGTGCATTTCTATAATAGCCATGTCAAAACTGCAGATGTAATCATCATTGCCGGTTCGATAAAAGATCATTACCTGTCATCCCAATGGAAAAAATTCTTTGACCGCAGTTTTTTTAACGGACATGCCCCTATCCTGAAAGCCAAACGGCTTGGTTTCATGATTTCAGGACCTCTGTCCCAGATCCAGAATTTAAGAGAAATCCTGGAGGCGTTGGCTCAGGTCTGGCACACAAAACCCTTTGGTATTGTGACTGACGAACAGGGGACCGCCCAGCAGATTTCAGAACAAATTGCTGCATTTGCAGACAACCTTCTGCTTGTAGAAAAGAACGACCTCGCATTCGGGGCAAAATTTTATCGGGTTGGTGGGAGTAAAATCTTCCGTGATTTTGTGTTTTCCACTTCAGCAGTGTTCAGGGCAGATGATATTTTTTATAAAAAAATGGGTTTGTATGATACCTTCCCCCAGAGGCAGTTAAAGAAAAGGGTCGGCAATGCTGTGTTTGCCTTTTTTCTTGCATTAAAGCCTATCCGGAAAAAAATTCATCAGAAATTTATCTCAGGAATGGTGACACCATATAAAAAGGTTTTGAAAAAAACCGTTCATTCGTGATTCTGCCCTAACCGGCGAAAAATATCCTTCTATAGAGTGACTACCTCAAAATCAATCTCCGTTTATTGAGATAGGCTCCATTTCCAATTTAAAAACTCTTAGGCGTTTCTCAAGGCCTGTTTAAATGTTATAATAGGACGAAATAGCCTGATAGAAAACTTTCACGCCAATATCGAGTACAGACTCATCAATATCAAAATACGGAGAATGCAAAGGAGAATTTATGTTTTTTTCTTTATTTCTGCAACCTAATCGAATAATGGTAGCGGGTCTTTTTTTAGCGAAAAAAGCAAAATCCTCTGACCCCATTGTCGGCGGTAACCATTTTACATTTTTTTTGCCTACAATATCTGTTGACCGGTTAAACATAAATTCGCTGACTTTTCGATCACAATTACAGGGGGGCGTTTCATCAATTATATCTAAGTCGCATTTGGCACCAAACTGTTGTTGTATCCCTTCAATGATTGATTCGAGACGTGTGAAAACGACTTTTCGGACATCATCAGAGTGGGTTCTGATAGTCCCTTCAAGAATGGCTTTTTCAGGAATCACGTTTCCGACATCACCGGCGTGAAATTTCCCTACCGAAATGACCACAGGTTCAACTGGATCAACATTCCTGGAAATAATGGTTTGGATTCCTGTGATAAATTGAGACCCACATAATATGGGATCAATGGTTTCGTGCGGCCGTCCAGCATGACCGCCTTTCCCTGAAATTGTTAAGATAAAACGATCTGCAGAGGCATACCCGTATTTTTTGAAAATACCTATTTGACCGACATCTAAATCCGGCGCCATATGACCGGCAATGACCCAATCAACAGTGGGGTTTTCAAGAACTCCCTGCGCAATGATACTTTCAGCACCGTTTGTTTTTTCTTCAGCTGGCTGAAATATAAATTTAATGTTGCCTCTGATCTGGTTTTGCAAATTATTCTCAACAACAGCCCGGGCAACTCCCAACATTATCGCCGTATTGGCATCATGACCGCACGCATGCATCATCTTTTTGTTTCGTGAACTGTAGGGAACCGTGTTTAATTCTTCTATCGGCAGTGCATCAACATCAGCTCTGAAAGCAAGGGTCGGTCCTGGTCTGTTTCCTTTAACCAGTGCCACCAACCCTGTTGTATCAGTGAACGTCTTGGCTTCAATTCCCCACTCATGGAGTATTGAAAAAATTTTTTTTGTTGTCCAATACTCTTGGGTCGACAATTCAGGGTGCATGTGGAAATCCCTTCTTACCTTGGAAATCCATTCAGAAAATTCAGGATCAATATGGAGCATTTAATAGCAACCTTCTTTTTTTTATCACTTATCGATAGAATTGAGGATTTAATTTGTGTTCCGTAAATTCAATGATGCGTGTTACAATAAAATTCATTACCAAATAGAGACTTCCTGCAATGATAAAGACTTCAATTGGGGCATATGTCGCAGCAATGATTTTTTTTGCAATTCCAGTAATCTCTAAAATAGTGATGGTGCTGGCCAAAGAAGAGGATTTTACAATTAAAATGATTTCATTACCGTAGCCTGGCAAAGCCTGTCTGATTGCAACGGGAAAAATGATTCGCCGAAACAGTGTCAAAGGCTTCATTCCAATGGCTTTTCCAGCTTCAATTTCACCCCAGGAAACCGATTGAATTCCGCCCCGGATGATTTCAGCCGTATATGCCCCTGTATTTAAAGACAACGCCATAATCGCGCAAAACCAGGCTTCGCGGAAGAAAGTCCAAAGGCCCAACTCCTGTAAAAATATTCGAAATTGGCCGGAACCATAATAAATCAGATAAATCTGAACCAGCAGCGGCGTGCTTCGGAAAATATAAATATATGAGCCCGCAAACCAGGACCAGAATCTGTTTTTTGATAATCGAAGCTGAGCGAATATGACAGCCAGTATGAAACCAATGCACAGAGAAAAGATTACAAGGAGCAATGTTTCCGGCACGCCGCCGATGAGTTGAGGAAAGCTTTCTTTCATCACATCAAATTTCATCTTATTCGCTCCTTACGCCTTTAGCCGCCCATTTTTCGGCACGGCTAAAGCCTCGATTTGAAATGGATGTAATCCCCAGATAAAGCAATCCCCCAATCGCATAAAATGTAAAAGGTTCTCTGGTTGAACCGGAAGCCACTGCTGATTGCCGCATAATTTCGACAAGGCCGATAACCGATATCAGTGAGGTGTGTTTCAGGGTGAGCTGCCAGACGTTTCCCATGCCAGGTAGCGCTAACCGCGCTGTCTGAGGACCCAGCACCCGCTTGAAAATGGTAAAAGGGGTCATACCAATGGCTTTTGCTGCTTCAATCTGGCCTTTTGGCACAGCAAGAACAGCTCCCCGAATAACTTCGGCACTGTAAGCGCCAGAGCTGAAACCGATACATGTCATTCCTGTGACAAACACCGGCAGATTTATAAATCCACTTCCCCCAAATACCAATGCATTGATTCTGGCCAGCATAATGCCGCCGCCAAAAAAAACAAGATAGATAATGAGAAGTTCAGGAATGCCACGAACAATTGTTGTATAGATATCTGCCAGGAGCCTGCAGATAAAAAACCGGGAGAGTTTAAGAAATGTGCCAAGAATACCGAGAAGAATCCCTAACCCATAGGCTGCCATTGACACCAGCAGGGTCATGACGGCACCCCTGAGCATCTCATCTCCCCAGCCTTCAATACCAAAACCCAACAAGCCAAAATTCATTGGTTTATCCTATTGCTAATTCATAAGCTTTATCAGATGGGGTTACATCCATTTCAGGTAGTTCTATTCTTTAGCTGACGCGTCAAAGGTGAACCATTTTATGGCCAGTTTGCTCAAGGTGCCATCTGCAATTGCCTCGTTGATGGCTTTAGAAAACATTGCTGCCAGTTCTGTATCTGACTGGCGGACGGCAACGCCGACGCCCTCTCCAAACGGGCCTTTGGTCATGCCGGGTCCCACCATGTTAAAATCTTTGCCTTTTTCATCATTCAGCCGGGGAACCCAATAACTCATAGCTCCCAGGGCAGCGTCGATTCTGCCGGATTGAAGATCAAGCTCAAGGTTTTCCTGAGTGTCATAAGATTTGATTTCAACTGACTTCCCTAAATACTGCTGCAAAAATCTTTCCTGGATGGTTGCAGCCTGGACACCAATTGTTTTTCCCCCAAACGTGTCAGATAACACCGACATTGCCGCTTCTTCTTCGGGACTTACCTGATCTAATGTGATGGCATCCACATCAGTCTTCAAATCATCAAATCCATTGTTTTTCAAGACAATGAAGATGGAGGGTGTCGCCGCATAGTATCTGGAAAATAACACAGCGTTTTTTCTTTTTTCAGTGATGCTCATCGCCGCCATGATGGCATCGTATTTGCCAGCCTGAAGTGACGGTATAATGCCATCCCAGGCCTGGGGAACCATTTTGTATTCCACCCCCATTCTTTTACACAAGTCCTTGGCAAGTTCAATTTCAAACCCGTCTAACTGCCCACTTGAATCCGTAAAATTCCAAGGTGCGAATGCCCCTTCAGTCGCAATGGTAATTTTGTCGTACTGGCCTGCTGACGCGGTGAAGGCAATTGAAATCACAAAAAGTGCGGCAATTACTGAAATTAACAATTTTTTCATGGTGGTCTCCTTTTTTCATTGTTATATTTTTGGGGTTATCCCAAACAGCGCTTTAAAGTATCATTTTTAAAAATCCCCGGCATCTTTCTGATTTAGGGTTATCAAACAATTCTGCCGGCGTATTTTGTTCTTCAACCCTGCCATCGTGTAAAAACAGTACCTGGTTTGACACTTCCCGGGCAAAGCCCATTTCATGAGTGACCACTATCATTGTGCAGCCCTCTTTTGCTAATTTCCTCATGACTTTCAATACTTCCCCTACCAGCTCAGGATCCAATGCCGATGTGGGCTCATCAAAAAGCAATACTTTGGGTTCCATGCAAAGCGCTCTGGCAATGGCAACCCTTTGCTGCTGCCCCCCGGACAGCTCGGAGGGATAGGCCGAGAACTTATCGGCGATGCCGACTTTATCCAAGAGAGCTTTTGCACGGTCACATACTTCTGTTTTGTTTTGTTTGAGGACATGCAGGGGGCCTTCCATGACGTTTTCAAGCACCGTCATATGGCTCCATAAATTGAATCCCTGAAAAACCATTCCAATTTGAGAACGAATTTTTTCTATTTGCCGCATATCGCCAATGACAGGCTTGCCATGACGATCCTGACGAACGGTAACTTCCTCCCCACCTATGATGACACAACCGGAATCCGGCACTTCCAGAAAATTTAAGCATCTCAAAAATGTACTTTTACCTGAACCGGAGCTGCCGATGATGGAGATGACATCTTCTTGTTTTGCCGCCAGAGAAATTCCTTTCAAGACTTCATTATCCCCAAAACGCTTATGGATATCCTCCGCAATCAGTGCCGTATTTTTTTCGCCCATGCCGCCGTCTCCCGATTATGTGGTGTTACATAAATTACAATATATTCTTTTTGTAATATTTATTACATGTTCTATATTCACATTTTCCTCTTCAAGTCAAACACTTTTTTTGATATAACATAAAATCACTGAAATAAAGGAATGGTGGCTTATTTTTCCTTCAAAATTACAATATTTTCGGAAAATATATTGACACTGATTAAAGTTTCATATTAATAAAAAATGAAATGTTTGTAACATAACCGATATTAAAGATTTCAGTATATATGAGCGATAAAGAATTTATCCGACGAATAAAAAGGCTTGAAAAGCTGACGCCAAGCGAGAAAAAGATCGCTGATTTTTTTTCCCGCTGTTATAATGATCTTGTGTTTGAGAATCTCACCACCATTAGTGAAAAAACATCATTGAGCAAACCAACAGTTCTGCGATTCATTTCAAAGCTTGGTTTCCACCGTTTCGCTGACTTTAAAGATGCATTGAGAAAAGAATTGGCGATAACCCATGATACGCTGCATATTAGATATTCTATCAAGAAAAAACTACTCGAAGATTCTGAAGAAGATGTCATCGCACAGAATTTCACAAATTCAATTAAAAATTTGGAAAGTACCTATGACCAAATTGATAAACAACAATTCATGATAATGGCAAAAACCATAGCCCAGGCAGTTGGGAAAGTTTATATTTGTGGACAGAGAAGTTCATATGCTTTGGCCTATATGTTTGAAAATATGATTCGTCGAGTTTTGACAAATACAACACTGATAAAGAACAGCTGTGTGACAGAACCAGATATTCTAATGAATGTGTGCGAAAAAGACCTTTTATTCAGTGTTTTCCGTCATCCTTACGGTGCTCAGACTAAAAAAATCATCCATTTTTTTAAGGAACGAGGCGCAAAGGTATTAGTGTTAACAGACAGTGAAATAAATCCTGCTGCGAACCTGATTGACCATCAATTGGTAGTAAATACAGAAGGTGTGTCTGTATTTACTTCATCAACAAGCATATTGGCGATTCTTGAAGCCTTAAACATTGCTGTACTTGGGTTTTGTGAATCTGATATTTCTAAAAGATTGGAAAGTGCAGAACAAATTTATGATTTTTTTGATACATTCTGTTCTTAATTTCCTGCAGTGAGAACTGTGAGCTTCCGCGCTATTGTCGGTCATCATTATTGACTCGGATAGATTTCTAATCAGCGAAGGACAATGTCATTTTAGCCCATCACTTTTCCGATGAACCCCTGGCAGAATCCCACGGGGCACCATTGAGGGGATTGATCCCGGACCCGGGAAACGCTACAATGACCGGGTGCGGCAAACGTGTACAAAGGGTTAATTCAATATGACAAGGAGTGAATATGAACGTGATCATTGATCTGTGTGTGGTGCCCCTGGGTGTGGGGTTGTCCGTATCCAAATATGTGGCGGCCTGTCACGAGATCATCAAAGCGGCCGGGCTGTCCTGTGAGCTGCATGCTTACGGCACCAACATCGAAGGCGAGTGGGATGACGTGTTTGCAGCGGTGAAACAATGTCATGAAAGAATTCATGTCATGGGCGCCCCGCGCATCACCACCACCATCAAGGCAGGTACCCGGACGGATCGGGACCAGACCATGGCGGACAAGGTCAACAGCGTGAAAGAAAAACTGGCATAGGCTATATCGGTTCATCGGCTTTAAGGACGGTGATCATTTCATCGATTTTTTCCTGGGCCCCGGCAGATTCCAGGGTGCAGCCGCCGGCACCTTTATGGCCCCCGCCGCCGTACCGGGACAGCAGATGGCCTGAATTGACCTGACAGCCGCGGTTGAAAATATTGTGCCCGATGCTCACCAGCACATGGGTTTTTTGGGCATCCCTGTAACGGATCTTGACGCTGGCCAGGGTATCGGGAAACAGGCAGTACACCAGGAACCGGTTGCCCGACGGGACCGGGTCCAGGTTCCTGAAATCAGTGACACTAACCGGACCGGCCACCCGGGTATATGTTGTCAGATATCCTTCATAATCCCGGTTCTGGCGAATGACTTCTTCACACCGGGCTTTGACGTCAGGATCTGCCATGACTGCATCCATGGACCGGTTCCGGAGCAGCTCCACCAGCCGGTCCCAGTAGAAATCGTCCTTGCCCTCCCGGTTCTGGATGGTCATGGATACCAGAATATGGGGATCATTTTCCGGGTGCAGGACCTGGTCTTTTGTAAGATCCGCGGAGTCGATGATATCCGTGTGATACACCAGATCATCGAACCGGTCATCCAGGAGTCCGGATGCCTTGTAGTGCTGGTGGATCACACCGGCGGCGGACGGGGCCACGGCAAAGGCCCCCTGAAAGCCATGATCCGGCCGGTTGGATATATGATGGTCAAACCACATGGCGCACCGGGAATCATAAGGCAGGTTGGCAAGAATGTCGCCTTGCTGTATATGGGCGGTTTTTTTCTGCACGTCATTGGGTTCCACCCAGTAGATGGGGGTGTCGATATCCAGTGCTTGGCGCAGCAGAACAGCACACACAATACCGTCAAAATCGGGCCGGGTCACAATTCTCATGGAAAAATCCTGTTCATATAAGGATGATTTTTATTTTTTGTCACACAATGTCATACCCGTCATGGTATAAAGCATACAGATAATATTTTCAAGGCAGATAACCCAATGACCCAAACCGATCCATTTTATTCCATTGCCCGATCAAGCCGTGATCAGATAGTCACAGCCCAGCTCAAAATCAAACGGTCCACATTCACCTGCCGCCTGGCCCATGCCGGAACCATTGATGCGGCCAAAGCGTTCATTACCGCGGTTTCCAGGGACAACAAAACCGCGACCCACAATTGCTGGGCCTATATTGTGGGGGATGCGGGACAGACCTGTCACTGTTCCGATGCCGGCGAACCCTCCGGCACGGCCGGCAAACCCATGCTCAATGTGCTGACCTCCCACCGCATGACCCAGGTGGCAGCCGTGGTGACCCGGCAATACGGCGGGGTGAAGCTGGGTATCCGGGGATTGATCCAGGCCTATTCCGAAGCCGTGGAGGCAGCCCTGGCAGCCGCCAGAAAAGTCCGGCTGATCCAGGCAAAACAGGTGCGGGTTCAGGTGCCCTATGACTGCAATGACCCGCTGTTGAACCAGGTCCGGCAGTTCAATGCCAGTATTGTGGATACGGATTACAAGGAATGGATCGTTCATGATATTCTGGTGGAAAAACACCGGGTCCCGGATTTTATCCAGATGCTGACTCAGTTTGAGCCCCATGGACTGAAAGTGTTGGAGAAATCGGATTGACACCGTCTTTTTTTTAGTATAATTTAATTAATCTTAAGTATACTGAATATTGAACCCTCATATTTACCTGACACATAACATTATGAAAACAAAACTGGGCGCGTTGTTACGGGCCATTCGAAACACCCGGAATTTTACCATCAAGGATGTGGCAGCCAAGGCCGGCATCAGCTCCAGTCTGCTGTCCCAGATCGAACGGAATCGAATATCTCCTTCTCTGGACACCTTACTGCAGCTGCTGGAGGTCTACGGCGTATCACCGGATAAATTCTTCAAAGACTATGAAACCCAGTCCCAGGTGGAGATCATCCGGAAAAACGAGCGGAAAATCTATAAGCGCAAGGGATTTTCCTATGAAAAGCTGTGCGGGGAAAGCCAGACCCGAGGCAACCATTCCTTTAATGCATTTTTTCTGGAACTGGCACCGGGCCAGGAGCGGGGAGATGCGGAAGACGGTCATCTGGGCAGAGAACTGGGTATCATCATTTCCGGTAAAGCCCGGCTGATCTACGGGGATGAAGAACACCGGATCGAGGCCGGGGATTCGGTCTCTTTCTTTTCCCAGATCCCCCACCTGATCCGCAACACCTCGGACACGCTTTTTCAGGCCTACTGGGTGGTGACACCGGCAGATGGTGAAAATTATTTCGGAGAAAAAACAACCTGAATCAGGAGAAGGCCATGGGCAAGACGATTGCAGAAAAAATTTTTGATGACCATCGGGTGGACCAGCCGTTTGACGGTGTGACCGTGCTGCGCCTGGACCGGGTGTTCTGCCATGAGATCACCACCCCCACGGCGATTCAGGATCTGGTGGCCCGGGGCAAGGACCGGGTGTTTGATCCGGGCAAAATCAAGGCGGTCATCGATCACGTGACCCCGGCCAAAGACGCCAAGACGGCCCTGCAGGGCAAGGTGCTGCGGGACTGGGCAAGGCGCCATAAAATTACCGATTTTTTTGATATCGGCCGCAACGGGGTCTGCCATGCCCTGTTTCCGGAAAAAGGATTTGTCCGTCCGGGGTTTGTCATTATCATGGGAGATTCCCACACCTGCACCCATGGGGCGTTCGGCGCGTTTGCCGCCGGCGTGGGCACCACGGACCTGGAAGTGGGGATTCTCAAAGGGGTGTGTGCATTCAAAAAGCCGAAAACCCTGAAAATTGAAATTGTCGGACACCTTCAGCCCGGGGTGTTTGCCAAGGATGTGATTCTGGAGGTGATCCGCCGGATTACCGTGAACGGTGCCACCAACCAGGTGATCGAGTTTTGCGGTCCCGTGGTGGATGCCATGTCCATGGAATCCCGCATGACATTGTCCAACATGGCCGTGGAGGCGGGGGCCACGTCAGGCATCTGCCGGCCGGATGCCGTGACCGTGGCATATCTGTGGCCCTTTATCAAGGGTGAGTACCCGGATCGCGACGCAGCCCTAGCCGATTTTTCCCGGTATCTCCCGGATAACGATGCCGTGTATGCCGGTCAGGAAATCATTGATGTCACGGATCTGGTTCCGTTGACCACCTTCGGGTACAAGCCCGATCATGTCAAACCCGTGTCCGATATGGCGGGCACGCGGGTGGATCAGGTGTATATCGGTTCCTGTACCAACGGCCGCATTGAAGACCTGCGGGTGGCGGCCCAGGTGGTGAAGGGGAAAAAAATCGCTGAAACGGTCCGGGCTGTTGTGTCACCGGCCACGCCGAATGTGTTTTCCAAAGCCATGGACGAGGGATTGATCAAGATTTTCATGGATGCCGGATTCTGTGTCACCAACCCCACCTGCGGGGCCTGTCTGGGCATGAGCAACGGGGTGCTGGCATCCGGCGAGGTCGCCGCCGCCACCACCAATCGCAATTTCAACGGCCGCATGGGTAAAGGCGGTATGGTCCACCTCATGAGCCCGGCCACGGCATCGGCCACGGCCCTGACCGGCACCATTGCCAATTCACCTTTGTTTGCCCAACCGGCTTAGACGAATCTATCAGGAGCATATTATGACCACATTCAGCGGAACCGCCCTGTGCCTGGACCGGGCAGACATCAACACGGATGAAATCATTCCGGCCCGGTATTTGACGGAAATCGACAAGAACGTCCTGGGACCTCATCTTATGGAAGACCTGGAACTGGCAGGATTTGACCCGGAAAAAGATCTGGCCGGCATCGGGGTGCTCGTGACAAGAGAAAATTTTGGATGCGGCTCTTCCCGGGAACATGCCCCCTGGGCCCTGGAGGCCAACGGCATCCGCGTGGTCATTGCCGAAAGCTTTGCCCGAATTTTTTATCAGAACATGTTCAACTGCGGCATGCTGGCCGTGACCCTGGCCCCGGCCGATATCGACCGCATTTTCCAGGCGGCCGGCACGGCCTCCCTGCATATCCTGGCCGATGTGGATCAGGGAAAAATTACTGTGACCGCCGGCCCGGAGACCTGGACCATTTCCTTCTTCCTCACCGGATTTGAAAAAGCCCTGGTCCAGGCTGGCGGATGGGTGGAATACGCTGACCGCAACTATTGATACCCACCGGCCCGATATGATATAACTTTGGCCCATGAAAAACTTTATAAGGATGTGCGCATGACCAGAGACTGGAATTTTGATGAAGAGGTGGACCGGAGCCAGACCGCTTCCATGAAGTGGGAACCGGAAGTGCTGTCACGGGTTTTCGGCGATGGCAGGGACACGCTTTTGCCCCTGTGGGTGGCGGACATGGATTTCAACTGCCACCCGGCCATTCGCAAGGCCATGGAAAAACGGCTGGCCCACCAGATCTACGGGTACAGCCTGAAAGACCCGGCGTATCTGCCATCCCTGATCTCCTGGTACCGGCGCAGGCACCAGTGGGAGATCCAGGTACCCTGGGTGCTCACCACCCCGGGCGTGGTGCCGGCCGTCAATTACATCATCCAGCGGTTTTCCCAGCCCGGGGACAAGGTGCTGATCCAGACGCCGGTCTATTATCCCTTTGCCAGATCCATCCTCAACAACGGGCGGCAGGTGGCGGACAATCCCCTGAAGATCGAGGACGTTCACTTCCGGATGGATTTCAATGATCTGGCGGAAAAAGTGAAAGATCCCCGGGTCAAGCTGGCCATCCTGTGCAGTCCCCACAATCCCGTGGGCCGCGTCTGGACCCGGGAGGAACTGGACACCTTCGGCCGCATCTGTATCGACAACCAGGTCCTGGTGATCGCGGACGAGATTCACTGCGATCTGGTTATGCCCGGATTCAAACACCTGTGTTTCGCCGCCATTTCAGAAGCCTTTGCACATCATTCCATCACCTGTCTGGCGGCCAGCAAGACCTTTAACCTGGCAGGCCTTCACCAGTCCAGCATCATTGTTCCCGATCCGGTGCTTCGCCGGGAACTGCATGCCCAGCTTGAAAACCTGGGCTTCGGTAATGCCGATGGCGGCACCCTGTTCGGGGCTGTGGCCGCGGCCGCCGCCTACAACGAGGCCGAACCCTGGCTGGAAGACCTGATCCTTTATCTGCATGCCAATTTCACCTACCTGAAGACATTTCTGGAGACCGAACTGCCCGGCGTCTTTGTATACGAGCTTCAGGGAACATATCTGGCGTGGGTGGATTTCAACGGCCTGGGACTGGCGGAACAGGACCGAATCCGGCTTCTGGAGGAACAGGCCGGTGTGGGCCTGGACCACGGGGCCTGGTTCGGCGACAACGGCAAAGGGTTCGAGCGGTTCAACATCGCCTGCCCCCGATCCATCCTGGCCCGGGCCGCCGAAGCTATTGTCACGGCGTTTAAATAACCCGTTCTGCCTATCTCTTTATCAGCCGCCTGGTAACTCTGTTGAAATCCGCTGCGGCTTTTTTTTCAGAAAGAGATTCCGTTCCAGAAAGATCCCGATCCGGTCTGGGTGTGTTATCACCAAATCGGCCAGGCAGACGGGTTCTTTTCTGATAACATTTTCATGATAGATCAAATGCCGGGGGGGGTATTACAAATGACGATGATCAGCCCTCCATATACTTATTGAAAATCTGCTCGTGGGAGATGTATTTTTCCCGATGGTCATCCTGCAGGTATCGGAGGATGGCGTTGACCCGGAGCAGTATTTCCCGCTCGGCCCGCTGGCGCATCCATTTTTTGGTTTGGATGATATCCTCTTTGAGATCAGGGGTTTGATTTTCCGCGTAGTATTTTTCCTTTTTGTAGGTGATCCGTTTTCCGATGAGGGCTTCGCGCATGTCGTTGTGGCCGTCGTCCAGGACAAGGACTTCGGGCATGAGGTCTGCAAAATGGGTGACGGCGATGATGTCTTTGTCCCGCTGCCAGTAGCCGATGAGGAATTCGGGTTCCAGGTCCTTGTAATTTTGCAGGGGCATGTACATCCGCCGCAGGTAGAGCAGGACCTTTTCGGTTTTTTTACGGTGGCCGCCGATGATCACCGAGCCGCCGACCTCGTCTTTTCGAACCCCCTTGGTCCAGGGGGCGCCCGTGATGCCGAAATCAATGCACAGGGGGATGCGCAGCAGGGCCGACAGGGTGTTCAGCGCCAGGGCGTAACCCGCCGAGGGGCCGCCCACGTTGTAGGAGGCGGAGAGCAGCTGGTGGTGGAGGGAATAGCGCTGGAGGAAGTCCCCGAAAAGCCAGGGAATACTGATGTCCGGGGCCAGCTCCTGGATGTAGTTTTTCACCATGGTCAGGGCTTCCTGGGCCGACTGTTTGGTCATCTGTACGGCCATGTCCAGCTGGGCCGCGTTGGGGGAGGAGGAGGAGACCGCGCCGGTGACGATGATGGGCTGGCCTTCCACCCGGCCGGTGAGGCTGGTGGCGATGGGCAAAAGCATGCCCGTCATGTCGTTGGCCCCGACGCCGATGATGAAGCCCACCTGAGGCTCCTGGCTCAGTTCGGTTTCCAGAAACTCGTTGAGCTGGATGCTGCCCTTTCTTACCGGGCTCTGGGAGATCTCCCGACGGGCCGATTCTAGGTGGGTTTCCACCAGGGGATAATCGGCTTCGTTTTTCACGTGGGCCACGGACTCAAGGACCTGGTCGTAATGGGTGACAAAATTCTGCAAATCGTTTTTGATATTGGATTTGAGCAGGGGCGGCGCTTTGACCGCATCCAGGATGCCCAGGATGGTCTTGAAGTTGAGTTTGACGAAATCACATTTTTCCGGTTCCGTACAGGTGTCCAGGTCCCGCAGCTTCTGGACCACCTTGTACTCGGTGGAGCACAGGGAAATGGCCTTTTCCGTGAATGAGGTGTAATCGGCCGGCGTGTTGCAGATGCCCTGGGCTGTTTCAATGATTTTTTCCAGCTCGAACTGCCGGGGATGGGGCACATTTCCAAATTGTTTTTTGATGATGTCGAAAATGTCCTTCTGGCGCATGTGGCCGGTTATTTCCAGGGTCTTGAGCCGCTTGGACCGGATCAGGGCCGGATCCAGGATATCCAGGCGGTTGGTGGTGAGTACGGTGAACACCTTGTTGAGGGGGATCTCGCCGTCGATGATATTTAAGAATTTATTGGTCAGGACGTCCGAAGGCTGGCCGCCGGTGCCCGAGCGCTTTGGGGCCAGAGCGTCTCCTTCATCAAAAAAAATGACGGTGGGGGCGATCATTTTGGCGATGTCGTATACTTTTTCCAGGTTGGATACGGCGCCATGGACCGGGCTGGTGGGGTCCTGGAGGGCCGACGGAGAGGTGGCGATGTCATGGACCTTGCGGTTGGACGAGAGCCAGGTGCGCACCAGAAAGGTCTTGCCCGAGCCGGGGGGGCCGGTGAGCACCACGCCCTTGTCTTCGCTGACCCCATAGGTAAAGCAGTTGTTTGCCATTTCCGAGAACTTGTCCTTGATGCCTCCCACATATTCGTCCCAGGAGACATTGCGGTCCATGCGGTCCACCACCTTGGAGTAGAGTTCGCCGTATACGTTTTTGGCCACCAGCTGGAAGGCGGACCGGATGAGGATGGCGTTGTCCAGAAATTCCAGGATAAAATCCCCGCGGATATTGATGATGGATTCCACCAGTTTTCTCACGTAGGCCGGACTGATCTTCAGGCTTCTTTCGTTGAAGATACTGTAGATTTTTTCAGCGGCCCGGTCAAGTTCGTCGGATTCCGGGGTGTATTTGGTGGGAATCTGGTGGCGGTTGATTTCCAGGAAAATGATCCGTTTGAGGTTCTCCTTGTTCATCCAGTATTTGGAGATGTCCACGATGCAGCCCTTTTCGACAAACCGGCGGTAAATGGCCGAATCGAATCGGTGGGCCTGGTCCGAGGTGGCAATGAGAAAACAGTCCCGCCGCCCGTCGATGATCTCGTCCAGAACGATATTGGTGGTGTCGATGAGGGTCCGCTGCTGTTTTTCCGATCCCCCGCCGCCGGGGCTGCTCTCGGATTTGCCGAAGGCGGAATGGGCCTCTTCGATGTGGCGGATGGAGGTGAACTTTGGATTGCCCATGGCCCGCTTGAAATAGTTGCCCGGTTCGCCGGACAGGGCGGTCTGGTAATCATTGGGGGTGATGATGGAGGCATCCACCATGATGCCCTGTTCTTCAAAATGGGTGAGATTGTTAATGATCCGTTTTCGGAAGATCCGGCGCAGGATGGGGATGGCTGTCAGGCGGCGGTAGAAATCCAGTTTCCTTTTCCGGGCGATTTTCATGGCAAATTCCGGGTCCACATCCTCCAGGGAAGCAAAGAGGCTGTGATCTGCCAGGATCTCTTCTTTTTTACGTCTCCAGTCCACAATGGGAATCACTTCGTTTCTGAATACCACCGTTTCCAAAGCCTCCCGCACAGTGGCGCTCTTGCCGCTGCCCGATGAGCCTTCCACGAGCATGATGGGTGCCTTGGGCACGTCCGGGTCCTCAATATGCTCTTTGCGGATATGGGTCCGGTAGATTTTATCGAACATCTCAGCCAGCTCCACCGGTACATAGAGGTCGGTAAGTTCACAGTCCAGCACCGCTATGAGGTAGTGGTATTCGGCTTTGGTCAGCTCCTTTTCGATGATCCGGTTCCATGAGGCGCCGGGGTTGGTTTCACCCGAGTAGAGGAACCGTTTTTTCCAGTCCCTGAGGATGGCCGGGTTGCTGAGCACTTTCATCTGCTTTTTCTGCCGGCGCATGAAAAAAACCAGATGGCCCAGGGTCTTTATCCCCGAAATAACCGGATGGGAGGGGCGGTACTGATTCAGGCGGGACCGGACAAAGGCCTTGGTGTCGTAACTCCAGGAAGAGACCATGGCTTCTATTTTCTTGATGGTCTCCTCGGGCAGGGTAATATAGGTTTTCTGCTTAGTTATTCGTTTGGCCATGGACGCCTCCCGGTGGACAATACTTAGGGTGTTTTTTTCTGGACGTCGGGCTCAGAGGTGCTTTCTGCCGCCTGTTTGTTCTGGAAATGCGGCAGGGTAAGGGCCGGAGGCCCGGTGCTGCCGTGAAGGACGAATGTTTTCTGATCGCCCTGATTCTTTTCATAGGCCGTGGCCCATTTCTGCTGGGATAGGAATTCAAGCAGGGCCGGGTTCACCCCGCCTTTTTCCGTACCGCCAAGGGCCAGGTGAAGGGATCTGATACCGTCAAGGTAGGCCTTGTAGAGCTTGCGGATCCGGTCCGACTCCTGGTCTGCGGCATAGTTTTCCGCTTCGGCAATGAGCTGGCGCCGTTTTTTCTCCTCCGTGGCTTCCACCAGTTTGTCGCCGAACCGGGTTTCGTTGAGGACGAACGAGATCACCTCTATGCCGTACTTGCCTTCCAGGGTGGGGCCGTCCTGGTTGATGGGCCTGTTTTTGAGGGCCTGGAAAATTTTTTCTTTGATGGTTTCACGCTGGGAGATGAGTTTGTTGACCTCCTGGCCCTGGAGGATATCCTTGGAAATACCGTCGAAATCGCCCTGGAGCAGAATTTCCGGTGACAGGTTTTCAATGCCCCATTTTTTCAAATCCTTTATCTTGAATGTCATCAGGGCCGATGTCCACAGGGCCACATTTTCTTCTGAAATAATTTTGATCGGCGCCGATGAGCCGCCCAGGTATATGTTCTGGTTCATCAGGGGCACCTCTTTTTCAAGCCTGGTGAAAAAAGGAAGGCGGTAATGCCAGCCCACATCCGTGACGGCCTGGCGCTTGCCCCCGAACTGCTCAAGGATGACCGCATAGTTGAGTTTGACCTTGTAGATCACCTGGGTGGAGTAGACCACCGCGGCCAGTGAATAACACACGGCGATAATAACAAGGATAAATGCGGTGCGCCGGGTCATGGTGATAACCCGCGCCCGCTGGAGAAAAACCTGAGACGTTTGTTCACTCATACCTGCTCCTTTCCCGGAATAAAGGACCCAAATATTACAAAAGGATGTCGTGAAACTGCACGTACCGGCTCAACAGGAAATTCAAAAATTTGTATGCGTTATCTGAGACTGATAAAAAAGCATACATGAATCTGGCCGGATCGTCAAAAAAAATATGGGCCACAACGGCCCGCAAACCGCAACGTCCAGAACCGCCGGTCAGGAAGGGGGTGCTTCCGGCAGGGGATGTTTCATGGTGAAGACGGTGCCCCGGTCCGGCGCGGGGTCCTCCGGGATGCCCTGGGTCCTCCGGGTTCCGTAAAACGGTCTTTTGAGTTATTGCAATTCAATCGAATTCCAACAAAAGAATAACCCGGTTCCAACAAACGCCCAACCCTATTTTAACATGGCTCTGGCAGTCTATCCCCTGTTTGACATTCTAAACCCATTGGGCCGTATCTGATGGGAGGAATCATTGGCCTGAATGCACGAATTTTTATGGCGAATTCGGGATTTCAGGTGTAACGATAATTATTTTTCAGCAAAAGGGAAAAAAAATGAAACAGTTTATTTTAGGGATTGCAGCCCTGGCAATGGTCCTGACGGCTGCCATGAACGCAGCGGCGTCAGAATGGAATTTTTACGGGAACGCCAGAATCGGAACCTTCTACGAAGATACTGAAATTCCAGGTGGCACCGATACCACCAGTTTCAGCGAATACCTGCATGGCAATTCAAGGGTCGGCGCCAAGGTCAAAGTCAGCGATCAGCTGCGGGCCCGCTTTGAATACGGCACCGGTGTCAACGTCAGACAGCTCTGGGGGGAATGGAATTTCGGCGGCGGATCACTTCTGGTCGGCCAGACCTACACCCCGCTTTACATGGGGTACTCCAGCCAGGTGTGGGATGGAGACAACGGGCTTGAAAACTATGGGGCCTGCTCAGTTTCCCGCCGTCCCATGCTCCAGCTCAGGTTCGGCGGCTTGAAAATCGCCGCTGTTCAGCCGGCTTCCGATGATCTGGGCACAGGCGGTACCGAAGAAATCAGCATGCCGAAAATGGAAATCAGCTTCAGCAGTAAGCTCAACAACCTTTCCTATGAAATTGCCGGTGGTTATAACTCTTATGAACTCGGCGCAGGCGGCCTGAGCTATGACGTTGATTCCTGGGTCATCGGCCTGGGTGCTGAAGTGAAATTCGGTGCCGCTTATCTGGCGGGCAATGTTTACACGGGTGAAAACCTGGGGGCCTATGGCGTGAAAACCACTTCAGATGCAGATCCGGTTGTTTCCGGCACCACGCTTCTGGATAACAGCGGCTTTGGTTTTATCCTTGTGGGCGGATACAAGTTCAACGATATGGTCACCGTTGAAGGCGGTTACGGCTACGAAGAGTCTGAACTGGACAATGCCGTCCAGGAAGATGATTCCACGTCTTACTACATTCAGGCCAAACTCACCCTGGCGCCGGGGGTCTATATCACCCCTGAAATCGGTATTGCAGATCACGGTCAGGACAGTAACGGCGTGGAAGAAGAAGAAACCGTCTATTACGGGTGCAAGTGGCAGATCAGCTTCTAAACTGAGAATCGGATCTTTCCGCAGCAGTATCTCCAGGGCAGTCCCGGACGGGGCTGCCCTGTTCTATTTCACTCCGGATCCGGGCATGTTCTTTTTCTGAGATCGGGTAAAAACGGATGAAGGCGATGGACAGGACATTGCACAGGCACGGCACCAGGGCATACAACACCTTGAGCGTCAGGACCGTGGATGCCGTCTGTGCCGCGTTGGGGCGGTAGCCGGTGCGGCCCAGCAGCGGCCCGATCCTGTCATCGGCAGACTAAATAAACACCGCAGGAGAAACCCCAAACCGCCGGCTTAAGGCCTTCACCTGCCGTGTGTTCAGACAGCGTTTTCCACTTAAAATTTCAGAGACAACCCCCTGGCTGCCGATTTCCGTCAGATCCCCCTGCCTGACACCGTGTTCTTCCATTAAATACTTCAGGACATCCGCCGGCGATCCTTCGGGCTCCGGCAGATTGGACGCTTCATAGGTTTCCACCAGACTGCCGACAGTTTCGATCAGGGAGGCCAGCGGGTGCCCTTCGTCCTCTCCGACTTCCTCCAGAAGACTGTCAAGAAAAGAGACCTGCCGGTCATATTCCGCCTCTGAATGGGCCACGGCAAAGATGTTTTTTATATCAGGCCATATCCGGATAATGTCGGTCGCCTCCTGAATCATCAGCCTTCCCTCCATTTGTTTTGGTCATACGCTTTGTGCGTCAGTACATGCCGGATATACAGCCGCTGTGTGTTGTAATGAACCGCCGCAATCAGCCGGACCTTGTTTCCACCAATATTAAACACGGTAAAACCGCCCACCTGATCAGCACTTGGAAAAACGCTTCTCAGTTCTGCAAAATTGCCGAATCCTGTATGCTTCACAATCCGGTACCAGGCATCCAGGGCAGTAGCACATTCCGGGTGCCTTTCGGCAAAATCCAATAGTTTTTTCCGGGTTATGATGTGCATATTGTTTAATATCTCAATTTGAGATACATGTCAAGCATTTTATGTCACAATTCCCATTTTCCGCTACCACGGGTATGGTCAGGGCGATTGCTGTCTGCGCTCAATTTTACTCCGGATCCGGGCATGCTCTTTTTCTGATATCGGGTAAAAACGGATGATGGCGATGGACAGGATATTGCACAGGCACGGCACCAGGGCATACAACACCTTGAGCGTCAGGACCGTGGATGCCGTCTGTGCCGCGTTGGGACGGTAGCCGGTGCGGCCCAGCAGCAGCAGCCCGATACCGATCCCAAGCGCCGCGGCCAGTTTCTTGGCGATGGACCACAGCCCGATGTACCGCCCTTCCCGTCTCTGGCCGGTCAACAGCTCGTCATAGTCGATCACATCGGCCTGGATGGCGGACGGCAGGGCAAGCCCGGCCCCGAACCCGATGCCGGACAGAAAGACCAGCACTCCGTAGATGGCGGCATCACCCGGGCCCAGAAAAAAAACCCCGCTGAAAGCCCCGGTATTGATGACCATGGACAGGATCCAGGCGCTTTTTTTTCCGGTTTTCCGGGAAACGGCGATCCACAGCGGCAGAAACGCAACCCCCGTGACAAAATAAATCAGCAGGAAAATTTCCGCATTCCGGGCCTGGAGCACATATTCTACATAATAGAGAATCAGGGTCGCCGGCAGGTTGCTGCCCAGGGCACTGATGGTGTACCCGGCAATCAGGATCATGAAGGACCGGTTTTTGACCACATCGGAAAACCCTTTGATGAGATGGTCGGTCATGGGACGGTTGAATTTTTCTTTGATCCGGCAGATGCAGATCAAAGAAAAGACAACGATCGTGGGGGCAAACAGATATGCCATGATGGAAAACCGCTCCTTTTCCGTGGGCGGTCTGCCGAACGAAGTCATTACCGCATCGATCAGGACCGGGGTGGCAGCGGCCAGAAGCGTTCCCAGTATCAGAAATCCGTCCCTGATCGAGAACAGCATCGTTCTTTCATGGTAATCCGTGGTCATTTCTGGCCCCAGAGACTCATACGGAATGGTGATCAGGGTCCAGAAAAAAAACAGGGCAAACAGCCAGAAACCGAAATACAGGGTCATGGCACCGGCTGCCAGCACCGGGGGCTTGAACAGAAACAAAATGGCTGCGGCAAGTCCCAGGGCCCCGAATGCGATATAGGGCTTGCGCCTGCCGAACCGGCCGGTTGTCCGGTCTGACACATATCCAATTACGGGATCGGTCACGGCGTCAAACAGCCGCACGACCATCAGCAGCGCGCCGACCGTGGCGATGTTCACCCCGATGGTGTCCGTATAGAATTTGGGCAGGTACACATACACGGGAATCCCGATCACGGCCAGGGACAGGGCCGGCAGGGCATAGGCAAAAGTATCGGTCCATGACACCTGCCGGTGGCTGCCGGAGATGGAGTTTTTCATCGCTGTTTTCCGAGAAGCTTGTCCCGGAACCCCTTGTCTATGGGATTGGCACCGATCCAGATGGAAAACACGGCCCGGGCGAATTCTGCGCCTTCAATGGTACCGAGGGGGGTGGTATTGTAAGTCAGCAGGGTCCCTGACCCCGGCAGATAGGTCAAGGCATACCGGTCTTTGGGCACCACATCCCTGTATAACCGGTTGAGGGCCGTAATTTTGGGCAAGAGTTGCTGAAATTCGGCATCACTGACCGATTCTCTGATCTTTTTTTCCGTGGCTTTGGCAAAATTCTCCGCTGATATGGCAACGCGGTATTCCAGCACCAGATGTTTGGGAATGTCCTCCAGAGCCCGGGATCCGTCTGCGGTGTCCGGCAGGTAAAGGGCTCCGGTATAGGCCTCGATGAAAAACATGTATCTGAGCAGGGCCGCCCCCTTAAGATCCAGGCGGGTCTGGTTCACGGTCACGATGTTTGAAAAGGCGGTTCCGTCCACCATGGTGACGGCGGCATGAACAGTTCCAGGGACGAAAGAAAACACCCACGACCATGCCGCGATAAGTACCATCAATGTCTTTTGCTGAATGTCCATTGCATCCCCGCTTAAATTATTTTCTTTCAGTTTCATCGGTTTCATGGCAGCTCGAAGACCAGGCCGTGCAGTTTCTGCCACAGGGCCTGCCGTTCCTTTTCGGTCTCCCTCGTGCCGGGAAACACCACTGTCTCATGGGGACGTCTGTCCAGCCAGAACCGTCCCGTGGACCGGGCCGCAGTTTCTGACAAGGCCAGCCAGATCATAGTATCCGCCCCCTGCTCAGGGGTCCTCAACTGGTTGCCGACCAAAGAATGAAATCCGGGCAGCGACCGTTGAATCCCCGGTGTATCCACCCAGCCCGGGTGCATGGCATGAACGGCGATCCCCTTCTTTTTCAGCTCCTTTGCCCAGATCCGGGTCAGGATGACCACCCCCCGTTTGGCCCGGGCATATGCTTTTGCCCCGTTATAGGGCGGTTGTCTGTTTTCCAGGTCATCCACCGCGATTTTCTGGGTATACATGCCGCCGGAGGACACATTGATGATCCTGCCGGAAGAACGGGCAAGGGATTTTTTCAACAGTTCCGTCAGGTAAAACACCCCCAGCAGGTCCGTGGCAAACGTCTGCTCAAACCCTTCCGAAGTTTCCTGGCGCTCATTGAATAGGGCCCCGGCATTGTTGATCAGGATATCGATGGATTTTTTGGTGTCCCGCAGCTGTCGGGCCACCTGTTTGATGTCCTGCATCCGGCCCAGATCGGCCAGCATGACATCGACATGGGGGTTGCCGGTCCTGGTGATGATGTCCTGCTGCACCTGTTCCGCCTTTTCCCGGTTCCTGGCAATGATCGTCAAAAACGCCTTTTTTTCCGCCAGCATGACGGCGGCCGCTTTTCCGATGCCGGACGTTCCTCCGGTCAACACCACCTTTCTGCCGTAAAGGGTTCCGCCCGGTTCTGTCCAGAACCGCCGGCTCAATTCATACCCGAACCGGCTGAACATCAGCATGCCTGGCACAATGGCATGGTCAGCCAGAAAATCCAGCCAGCCGGTGCCGGATTGGAAGCAGTGATTTCCTGCGCCTTGTTTTTTAAGGTTTCCGGTATCAAGAGCAGGGCCGGAATCCGGTTTGTCCGCCTGGTTTTGTCTGGGGTGTTCGCGTCGTGTCATCGGGCCGCCTTTCACTGTGTCTGAAAGTGTTATATAAACCTTATTATGGACATGTTTTATCAGACTTCAATACCGCAAAAAAATGTGTATACTGTTTGTGTGTTTTAAACTGATAATCAATTTGGAGGACGTCAATGATCCGATTCGGCCTTTGCTGCATCTTCAGGGAACATCCGGTTGCCTTTCGCAGAACCACTGCAAAATACCTTGCCCGGTTTTCCGAACAGGAACGGTTGAAACGTATTGCAGAACTGTGTGCCCATAACGCAGAAAGCCTGCAAAAAGCCCTTGTCTTCTGCCGGGAAAACGGGATCGGTGATTTCCGGATAAACAGCCAGATCCTTCCTTTGAAAACCCACCCGGAGATGGGATACGATATATTTGATCTTCCCGGTGCCGAAGAGATCATCGCAGGGTTCAGGGCCTGTGGTGAGTTTTGCCTGACGCATGATATCAGAACCACTTTTCACCCGGACCAGTTTATTATTCTGTCATCGCCGAAACCCGACGTGGTCCAGAGGTCCGTGGCAGATCTGGTTTACCAGGCCCAGGTGGCTGAATGGGTCAATGCGGATGTGATCAACATTCATGCCGGCGGGGTGTATGGGGACAAACCATCGGCGCTATCCCGCATGGCAGGCGCCGTCGAAGCCCTGCCGGATCCGGTCAGGAAACGGTTGACCCTTGAAAATGACGACAGAAGCTATACCCCGCAGGACCTGCTCCCCGTGTGCCGAGATCTCACCATTCCTCTGGTGTATGACGTACACCACCACCGTTGCCTTCCGGACGGCCTGTCCGTGGAAGCAGCCACAGACCAGAGCATGAAAACCTGGAACCGGGAACCCCTGTTTCACATCTCTTCTCCCAGAGACGGCTGGTCCGGGCCCGATCCCAGAAAACACCATGATTACATCGACATCCGTGACCTGCCCAGAGACTGGCTGTCCATGAATATTACCGTGGAGATAGAGGCAAAGGCCAAAGAGCTGGCCATAAAAAAAATGATGGCAGAACTAAAGAGGGTCCCGTGAAACCCGGTCTTATGGGGAATGTTTCATTTGATGTCAGTCTCAAAATGATTGCAGGACATGTTCCTGGCTTTCCGGCCCGGGTGAATGTCCGGTTAACAATCAGATTCCGGCGCAATGGGTTTGAATTTTTCCTGCGGCATACCGCATACCGGGCATTTTTTGGGTGCTTTTTTATCCGTTACATAGCCGCATACCTGGCAGACCTGATAGGCGGCCACATCTTTTTTCATAGACTGAAAAATGGCGCGTTCATATAACTTGGCGTGGTATTCTTCCGCATCCCGGGCCTGGGAAAAAACGATGGCCGCCGATTTTTCACCTTCATCTTCCGCGTCTTTCAGAAAATCCGGATATTCATTTGTGCTGATGGATTTTTCCCGTTCAAAAGAGGCTTCCAGATTGGTGTCCGTATCTTTGACAACAACATCTTTCATTAAATTAAGATTACGCGTGGCATGCACCCGTTCCCCCTCGGCAATGGCCCGAAACAAAAGTGCTATCTGCTGGTTTCCCTCTTCCTCTGCCTTGTCAGCATAGGCCAGCAGCCGGAAATACGCTTTGGCTTCCCCTACAAATGCGGTTCGAACATTTTTTTGTGTTTTTTCTTTCATTTTTCCCCCGTTATTTTTTATCCGACCCGGACCCACTTACTGGTGACATTTTTTTACAGAAAACTGTCAGTTAAATCAAGCGGAAATGATTGTTACTGTGCTGTTAATCGAGCCGTATATCTGCCTGTTTCCTCCGGGCCTCATGATAAATCCGGTGGGCCGCTGCCAGGTCGATCCCTTCGAATGAAAGGGTGTCACCCGGGGTGGTCTGGGCCAGTTTTGGAATGTCGGTGGATATGACCGTGGCAATTTTGGCATACCCGCCCACGGTCTGTTCCACCAGCAGGATGATGGGCTGTTCGTCCGCCGGGATCTGGATACCCCCGGGCATGGAAGGTTCAGACACAATACTTTTGGGCATGCCGGGCCGGATGGGGATTTTTTCTCCCATCAACCGGTATCCCATGCGGTCCGCCTTGGGGGTGACCATATATTGGCTGGTGAATAAAGCCGTCATTTTCGGATCAAAATAGTCATTCTGGGGGCCGGGGACAACTCTTAGCACCACATGGGAAGGATATTCCGGGATCATGTTTTCGGGCATTGCCAGATCACGGGTCAGCAGTGGGACTTCACGGGCATCCAGGATATCCCCGATCTTCAGGGGCCGGCCCTGGTATCCGCCAAGACCGCCTCCCACATAGGTGGAAAAAGATCCCATGACCCGAGGGACATCGATGCCGCCGGACACCGCCAGATAGGCCCGGCATCCCGACCGGACCTGGGAGAGGGTCAGTACATCATCCGGTCCCACCCGCATGGACCGCCATTGCGCCATGGGCCGGCCGTTCAGGGTCATGTCCATTTCCGCCCCGGTGACGGCGATTTCCAGAGGAGCGAAAAATCGTAAGGACGGGCCGGTGACCGTGATTTCCAGCACGGCAAGGGAGTCGTCGTTGCCCACCAGACGGTTGGCCATGTCTGCGGCAAAGGTGTCCAGGACCCCGCAGATCGGGACTCCCATCTGCTGAAACCCGAACCGTCCCTTGTCCTGGACCGTGGTGAACCCTCCCGGAGAAACCACTTCAAACGCCTGCATCACCCACCTTCCTTTCCAGCCAGCCGGTCATATTCCGCCAAAGAGATAGGCACGAACCGGATCTTGTCTCCGGCCCGGTACAGAAACGGATTTTCTCTGTCCGGCGCAAACAGGTTCAGCGGGGTCCGGCCGATAACCTGCCACCCCCCCGGGCTGGTAATGGGGTACATGCCGGTCTGGTTGTTGGCGATGCCCACCGATCCTCTGGGGACACGGGTGCGGGGGGTTTTGAGCCGGGGGGTGACCAGCCGGTCGTCCAGTCCCCCGAGAAATGCGAACCCCGGGGTGAACCCCACCATGTAGATCAGGTATTCCGGGGCACTGTGGATTTGGATCACTTCCTGCCGGGACAGGCTTGCATGTTGCCCGACCGTATCGATGTCCGGGCCGAACTCCCCGCCATAGCACACCGGAATTTCCACCACCCGGACCGCTTGGTCATCCATGGCGGCCCGGTCAATATCCAGGGTCTCCATCACCTCAAACAGCCGGTCGGGATGGGTGACAGCCGGGTCATAGATGAACAGCAGGGACCGGTAGGTGGGAATCACTTCCCGAATGCCGGGTACCGGATCTGCCTCCAAAGCCCTTGCCACGGCCCGGACCCGGGCATTGACCTGCGGGTCGATGCCTTCCCCGAACTCTGCCAGAAATCCGGTATCCCCGGCCAGGCGGCAGACGGGTCTGTCAAAAATCTGCGTGGTCACGGATCATGTCCTCCCCATGGGCATCACTTGAATACCGCCGGCTTCCAGGTGATGCCGGATGGTTTTTACCAGGGCCACAGCTGCCGGGTTGTCGCCGTGTACGCACAGGGAGTGGGCTTCCAGTTCGATGCGGGTGCCGTCCATGGCAACCACGTATCCTTCGGCCATGGCCATGGCCCTTTGTGCCACTTCATTCGGGTCTGATATCACGGCGCCGGGCAGTTTTCTGGACACCAGGGTACCTTCCGGGGTGTAGGCCCGGTCCGGAAATGATTCATACACTACTTTCAGGCCCAGCTCCGCCCCCACCTGCCGCATGGTTTCCCCTTTTTTTCCTGCCAGGGCCACATATAACAGGTCCGGGTTCAGCGCCAGGATCCCTTTGGCAACGCCCCGGGCAACGGTTTTGTTTTCCACGGCATCCAGGTACAGAGCCCCATGGGGCTTGACATGCTGCATTTCTGCCCCGTGGGCCCGGCAGAATCCCTGGAGTGCCCCTACCTGATAAATGACATACCGGGTGATCTCTGCTTCGGAACAGGTCAGGGGCCGTCGTCCGAAACCCAACAAGTCCGGGTATCCCGGATGGGCACCGATGCCCACCCCTTTTTCCTTTGCCAGTTTCACAGTCTTGTCCATGACCAGGGGATCGCCGGCATGAAATCCGCAGGCGATGTTGGCCGAGGTGATATGGGCCATGACCTCTGGGTCCATGCCGATGGTATAGGCACCAAAGCTTTCTCCCATATCACAGTTCAAATCAATCTGTTTCATGTTTTTTTACCTTGCTTAAATTAATTGGCTTTCATCAGGTTGGGCAGGTACAGGGCGATCTCCGGGAAGACCGTAAGAATTGAAGTGGTCAGCAGCATCAAAAAGAAAAACGGCAGCGCATACCGGGCGATTTTCATGATGGGTTCTCCCGTGAGCCCCTGGATCACAAACAGGTTGAACCCCACAGGGGGCGTGATCTGGCTCACCTCCACCATGAGGATCAGATAGATGCCGAACCAGATGGGATCAAACCCGGCAGCTGTCACCATGGGCAGGGCAATGGGCAGGGTCATCACTACGATGGAAAATCCGTCCAGAAGGCATCCTAAAAGAATGTACACGCCACCCAGCAGGATCATGAGCATGTAGGGGGACAGATCCATCTGGGTGATGGCCTGGGTAATGGCGGCTGGAATCCCCAGAAAGCCCATCACCCGGGACAAAAATCCGGCCCCCACCACAATGAGCATGATCATGGCATTGGTTTTGACCGCGCCTTTGAGGCATGCAAACAACACCGTTACATTCATCTGACGGTTGATGGCGGCAAAGATAAATGCCCCGAAAACCCCCAGTGCCGCAGCTTCCGTGGGCGTGGCATACCCGCCGTAAATACTTCCCAGCACCATGAGGATCAAAATAAAGGTGGGTGCCAGGTCCTTGAGTCCCACAAACCGGTCTCTCCATGAATAGGAATCCTGGGACTGGGGCGCGATTTCCGGATTGCGGATGCCCCGGTAAATGATATAGGCGGAATAGACCCCGGACAGCAGCAGTCCCGGCAGGATGCCGGCCATGAACATTTTGCCGATGGACACCTCTGCCAGAATGGCATAGATGATCATGATCAGGGACGGCGGGATAAGAAACCCCAGGGTGCCGGCCCCTGCCAGAGATCCCATGGACAGGCTTCGGTCATACCCGAGCTTGTCAAATTCCGCCAGGGTGATGCGCCCCACCGTGGCCGTGGTGGCGGCGCTGGAGCCGGACACGGCTGCAAACAGGGTACAGGATACGATGTTCATGAGCAGCAGTCCGCCGGGCAGCCGGTAGAGCCAGGGAACCAGGGCCCGGAACAGCCGCTCTGATATCCCGGACCGGTAAAGGATCTCCCCCATGAGAATAAACAGGGGCAGGGCTACATATTCCCATTTTTCAATGGTGGCCCACACCGAGGAAGCCATGTTGTTGCCCGCCGGCAGGGAGGAAAAAAAGGTCATGCCGATGAACCCCACAATAAACAGGGCAAACCCTACCCAGACGCCGGCGGCCAGCAGCAGAAACAGGGTACCGAACACCACCACGGACATGAACAAAAGATCGGCTTCCATTACACCACCTCCTCTTTGGTGCGGATGGCCTGCCAGGTTTTGACGGTGGTGGCGGCCAGCTGGATGAAAAACATGGCCGCCCCTGCCAGCATGACCGTCTGGGGAACCCACAGGGGGGTGTTGGTGAGGGTGCCGGAGGTGGAGTTATACCGGATGGCGGAGCCGACCATTTTAAACAGGTACCACCACAGATATCCCATGAACACCGTGGTTACACAGGTGGCGGCACAGGTGATGACCCGGGCGGCCGTTTCCGGTAAAAATCCCAGGATCAGGGTGATCCGGATGTGCCCTTTTTCCTTGAGGCAGTAACCCGCTCCCAGAAAAATAATAGCTGCCAGGCCGTAGGCGCTGTATTCGTCCGCTATCAATGTGGTTTTTTCAAACAGGTTCCAGAGGGTTATTTCCACCAGGATGAGCACGGTCATCAATCCCAGCAGCACGGCTGACACCCCAGCTGTAATATCGCTCAGCCGGTCCGACCATTTTACAAGGGTATGCATTGTATCTCCAGAAAATTATGGGAAGTGCCGGTCCAGGCATGGATTATGCCGCTGTTTTGCCAATTGTCTGCGGACCATGCCCGGAACCCGGCGATGTAACATGCTGTTTTCTATCTACCGGTAATTTTGTAATACTGGGCCAGAATAGCCTGGGCATCTTTGCCGGCTTTCTCAGCCCATTCCCCTCTCAATGTTTCCCCAATGGCATTGAGCTCGGCCCGGAATTTAGAGCCCACGGGATTGATGATCATGCCGTTTTCCACCAGGGTTGCCCGGCTTTTACGGTCCATATCACCGGCCAGGTTCCACATCTCATCTTCCATTTCAGCGGCGATTTCCAGAATAATATCCTGTGTTGCCTTGTCCAGCTTGTTCCAGGCATCCAGATTCACATTGATCATGTTCACGGGCCCCACAATGTTGATGGGGGTAAAATATTTGAGCACTTCCCAGGCATTGGCATCCACACCGGACGGAGAGGACGTGTACATGGAGTCCAGGAGTCCGGCTTTCATGGCAGGGTATACTTCAGAAAAAGGCATTTTTCTGGCAGCAATGCCCGTGGCGTTACCAAAGGCCAGACCCGTGCCGTCATACACCCGCATTTTCAACCCCTTGAGGTCTGCTTCAGAGGTGATGGGACGCTGGGTGTAGATGCCGGAAAACGGCCACACAGAAGTATACAGGGTGATCTGGTTGAACCGTTTGAGGTGCTTGGCATAGACCGGTTTGGACAGCTGGTATAAAAGGCGCTGTTCAAAGGCGTTGGTGGAGATGAACGGCTGGGCCGTCAATGCCAGTACGGGGGCATCGCCTTCCACCATGCCGGTGGGGATCTCTGCAATGGCCAGCTGACCTTCGGCCACGGCCCGCAGGAGTTCGGGTCCCTTGAATCCCAGTGAGGCACCGGCGTGAAGCACGATGTTGACTTCACCGCTGGTGGCCTCAGCCACGGCATCGGCAAAACGCTGGGCACCCTGGGAATGGAAATTGCCTGCCGGGTAGTTCAGGTGCAGGTCCCACTTGGTCTGGGTCAGGCCCGTGCCTGCCAGGATCAGAGAAAACATCAGACCGGTTACAATGACTGCTAATTTTTTCATCTTTCTCTCCTTGTTTGGGGGTAGTAAACCAATATGTCAGCGTTTTCACGCATGAAACATCCTGTCAGGAGATCATAAACACAATAATTCTTTCCCGGAACGTCAGTATATGTTCCGAAATAAGTTGTTTTGCCCGTCCGGCATCTTTATTTGCCAGGCTTGTGATGATCTGGTCATGTTCATGAAACACGGACTGGTAATGGGTTTCCAAGGGCCTTTTGGGGTCGATGATATTGTCATAGGACAGATAGGACAGACGTCTGGCCTCGCTTCTGATGTCCTTGACCGCCCGGATAAGGAACTCATTCTGGGAACACCTGGCAAAATCCATGTGAAAGGCATGGTTTGCCTCCACCAGGTCAAACACATCATTGGCCATGATGGCTTTTTGTGCCCAGCGGTTGGCGGTTTCCATTTTATCCAGAAAAACAGAGCAGTCCTTATCCACGGCAATATCCACGATCCCCAGTTCGATCAGTTTCATGCTTTCAAACATGGCCTTGGTGTTCTGCAGGGTGATGGGCCGGACAATGACCCCTTTTTTGGGATGGGATTCCACCATTTTTTCGCCGTGCAGACGGACCAGGGCCTCCCGGATAGGGGTCCGCCCGATGCCTAAATCTTCCACCAGCTGGTTTTCCTCCAGGCGCTGGCCAGGCTGGTATTCCAGGCAGATGATCTTTTTCACCAGGGTTTCATAGGCTTTTGCAGCCAAGGGCTGTTTGGGAATTTTCTGCACTTTTAATGGTTTCCCCATAGATGATGCCCTTTTTATCATTACAATAAATGTTGTGGTCAGTAAAAATATACTTGACATAGATTCAAAATATATGTCAAGTATTTTTATAAATTTTATGCGGTATGGAACATTGACGTAATACAAAAAAGGGAGAGAGTCATGGACAACACCATTCACACCGTCACCTCACCGGTCATGGGCACCTTCTACCGGTCATCTGCACCGGATGCGCCCCCGCTGGTGGAGCCGGGGCAACCGGTCAAGCCTGAAGACATTGTCTGCATGATAGAATCCATGAAAATTTTTACGGAAATCCAGTGCGGCAGGGCCGGGGTGGTGAAAAAAATTCTGGTGGAAAACGAGGAACCCGTGATGAAAAATCAGGCATTGATTGAAATTGAAACAGAATAGCATTCAAAAGGTAAAAAAATGATGCGATTCAAAAAAATTCTCATTGCCAACAGAGGGGAGATCGCCCTGCGGATCATCCGGACCTGCAGGGAAATGGGGATCCACACGGTTGCCGTGTATTCTGATGCAGACATGGACAGCCTCCCTGTCAAACAGGCGGATGAAGCGATCCACATCGGTCCGGCCCTGAGCCGGAAAAGCTACCTGAACCCGGATGCCGTCATTGCAGCCGCCCGGGAAACCGGGGCGGATGCCGTTCACCCGGGATACGGGTTCCTGTCTGAAAGTGCCTCTTTTGCCCAGGCCTGTCATGACAATGGGCTCATCTTTATCGGCCCGTCCAGCCGGACAATCGCCCGGGCCGGTGATAAATCAGCCGCCCGGCAGACCCTGATCAAACTGGGCATTCCGGTCATTCCTGGCAGTGACGGTGTGATCGCAACCCCGGAGACTGCCTGTGATGCAGCGGATCAGATGGGGTACCCCGTGATCCTCAAGGCGGCCGGCGGCGGGGGCGGCCGGGGCATGCGCATCGCCAGGAACCAACAGGACCTGCTGGCCGCCTTTTCCGTGGCATCTGCCGAAGCCGGGGCCGCATTCGGTAACCCGGCCCTGTACCTGGAAAAATATATTGAAAAGCCCCGGCATATCGAGATCCAGATCCTGGGGGATCATTTCGGCAACTATGTCCATCTCGGGGAACGGGAATGCAGCATCCAGATGCGGTACCAGAAACTCATAGAAGAGGCACCGTCCTCCTTTGTGGATGACACCTTGAGAGAACAGCTGGGCAGCGCAGCCATCCGAATTGCCAACGCCTTTGAATACACCAATGCCGGCACCATTGAATTTCTGCTGGACAAGGACAAACACTTTTATTTCATGGAGGTGAATGCAAGGGTCCAGGTGGAACATCCCGTGACCGAGCTGGTTACCGGCATGGATATTGTCCGAAAACAGATCAATATCGCCGCCGGAAAAAAACTCGGCCTGGACCAGGCCGATATCCCTCTGAACGGCTGGGCCATGGAGTGCCGCATCAATGCATCGGATCCCACCGACAATTTCATGCCTTCCCCGGGTGAGATCACATCCGTGGTGTTCCCCGGCGGTCCCGGCATTCGCCTGGACACCCACATCCACGACAGGTACATGGTCACCCCGTTTTATGATTCCCTCATCGGCAAGCTGTGTGTGTGGGCCCCGGACCGTGCCCAGGCGGTCCGCCGCATGCAACGGGCCCTGGATGAATTTGAGATCACGGGGATCGCCACCACCATAGATTTTTACAAACGGGTATTTGAAAATAAACAATTTCAGGATGGGAATATTGACACCCATTTTCTGGAACAGATGGACACGTTGTGATTGGCAAAAACAGATCATACCGCTTACCAGCGAGGCAGATATGACAGACAGCGTATGGCTCCAGGACCTGACCTGGGAAGAGATAAAAGATCAGATTGAAGCCGGCGGCCGCACCATTCTGCTGCCATTCGGCAGCACGGAACAGCACGGCCCCCACCTGCCCGTGGGCACCGACACCATGGTGGCCATGACCCTGGCCGAAGATGCCGCCGCCAGTGCCGGAATCCTGACGGCACCACCCCTGTGGTTCGGTTGGAGCCCCCACCACATGGTGCTGCCGGGCACCATCACCATCCGGCCCGAACTGCTGGCAGAGATCGCATTTGACATGGTCTCATCCTTGCATCACCATGGGTTTGAAAATTTTGTTTTCATCAACGGCCACCGGATCGTCAACATCACCTGGATGCAGATCGCCGGGGAAAAAGCCAAACGGGAGCTGGGGGTGAAACTGGTGATCTTTGACCCGGCCTATATGTCCAAAACCATCACAAATAAAATGGGCTGGGGAAGCGTGGGACATGCCGAAGAGATCGAAGGCTCCCACATGATGTACCGGTATCCGGATCGGGTGAAAATGGACCGGGCCGTGGACAATCCCCACAGCCAAAACAGCCTGTACAGCGTGGACCCGTCCTTTGCTGGAGACACCTTGTGCTATGTGCCGTCCAGCCCTGCTGAGATGCGGCAGCTCACTGAAAAATCCGGCGGCACCACGGGCGAGCCGTCCAAAGCCACGGCCGAGGGGGGAAAAGTGTACCATGACCACCTGGTGTCCCGCCTGGTAGAAGTTATCCGGATGCTCCAGGCAGCCGGATGACTGCTGCGTATCCAGCTGCACCACCATTTTTTTATGAATGAAATCGCACCATGCGCTGCCACGGGTCGCAGTCCTGCGATTCCGGGTCCCGTCAAAAAAACAATCTGATTCAGAAATCCGGGTTTAACTGTCTTTAATCATGGATATTCAAACACATCCTCATTTTCATTCCAAACTGGCATATGGTTTGCAATCCAATAACAGAGATATCGCGTTGGTATCGACAAATGGCAGATTCATGATGAAAGGGAGAAAGGGAAAAACATGGAGAAAATATTGATTGTGGGGTGTAAAAAAGCCATGGATGATGTTTGCATCGGATGCAGCAGATGTCTGGTGGGATTCAACAGAAAAGCAGGTGAATTCGACCGATACAAAGACACGGATGCGGAGATCACAGGTCTGCTGAACTGCGGGGACTGCCCCGGCGCAACCATTGTGACGCGCCTGGCCCAGGTGAATCTCTGGAACTCCCCCATGGGAGAAAAAGTCACCAAAATCCATATCGGCCCATGCATCACGGATCACTGCCCCCATAAAGAGGTGATCATTAAAAAAATAAAAGCCAAAGCCGGTGTCGAGGTGATTGAAGGGGCCCATCCCTATAAACCGGATAATATTTTTGCCTGATTGTTAAAGGAGTGATCTCATGCCTTTATTTGATTTTGTCTGCAATGACTGCGGCCGGGCCAGCGAACTGCTTATCACCCATACTGGGGACAAACCGAAATGCATTTCCTGCGGAAGCACCAACCTGAGCAAACAGATATCCGCCCATTCCGCCATGTCCGGCCCAGCGAAATTTCGAAAACCCGGACCCGGGGATACGGCCTGCTGCGGTGCGGCACCCGGCCAGGCATCGGGTTGCGCCGGTCCCGGAACCTGCTGTGGCAAGGCGTTCTGACCATGGATAAACTGGATGCATTTCTGGACAATCTCCAGAATGAAATTTTTGAAGAAGCCAGGCAGGCCTTAGGTGAAAAAGGATTCCATCGGTGGCGGAACCCCAAGTTCGGCGGCCGGATGGAAAATCCGGACGGCCATGGCCGTGTGACCGGGGAATGCGGCGATACCATGGAAATTTTTTTAAAGTTTAAAGACAACCGGGTATCCCACGCCTCCTATGTCACGAACGGGTGCGCGTCCAGTGCCATTAGCGGGTCTTTTGCCGCCGAACTGACCTTAGGGAAAAATCCGGATGAACTCACCGATATTACAGATGAAACGGTCCTGGAAACCATCGGCCGATTACCGGAAAAAGACCAGCACTGTGCCGGCCTTGCCGCAAGGACTGTCCAGGAAGCACTCAACGATTACATGATCCGCCAGCGGGACAGCAAATAACAACGCGATCAATAATTGTTTCATGTGATCAAGGAAAAAAAGAAGCGCGTGGCGGGATCCTGATCCGGTAGGACCCGAATCCCGCCACGCGCTTTTGCTGTCAGGTTGTCTGTTAAATGCGGAAAAGGGACAACGGAGACGGGCAGATGCTGTCCATGATTGCCAGATCCTCCTTGGCGCAATACCCTTTGGATACCCATCCCGTGTCATACCCTTTTTGAGTGATGACCTGCAGATGGGTGTGGTAAAACCAGTTGCCGTTTTCGTGGAAATCACCGATATAGGCAAACACGTCACCGGCGGCAAACCGGTCACCGGGTGCGGGCAGTTTCTCTTTGTTCAGGTGCCCGTACAGGCTGTAAAAAGTGTCAAATTTCGGGCTGTCATGCCGCAGCAGCACATTGCCGCCGTAGTTGCCCGGGCCTTGTTCATATCCGCTTTCCTGGACCACACTGTCCAATGGCGCGCAAACAGGGGTTCCCAGGGGGACGATAATGTCCAGTCCCAGGTGAAAATACCGCTGTTCTTCCCTCATCTGAGGGTATCGGGACAGGATGGTTTCCCGGTCCTCCAGGTAGGAGGCCAGCCCCCAGGTGTGCTGATTTTGCATGGCCTGGTCCAGCCAGCGTTGAAACGCCGGCTGGTCCGTTATGTCCACGGCATTGAATACCGGGGATCCCGCAGACAGATCCACGATCAGCGGGTCACCGGTCAGTCCCTTGAACACGGGTTTGATGTCAATCTCATTGCCATACGCGATATACGGGTATCTCATGCTGTTTTATCCTTTTTCAGGAAACCACAAAGTCATTGGTTTTGATCAGTCCGGGCATGGGTACTATGGGGTGGCCGGTTTCCGATATGGCGGTCCCTTCCGGAAACCGGAATCCCGGGGCCATGGACGTATAATACGCCTGATCATAACACCGCAGTTCCACATCCACGGCATCTCCTTTTCGGATCAGGGTGGATGTCAGTCCATAGTCCACTTCTCCTAAAGGCGTGGCAATAATATACCGGGGTATCTCCCGGCCGGACCCTTCTCTTCGGACCATGGTGGCGATATCCACCACATCGTAGGAATCTATGGGATGGGCCGCGTTCCAGGAGATCTGGACCGGCAGCCCTGCCACATACAGGTGATGGAATTCAATACCGGTACTGCGCAGGGTATAGGCCAGGTCATGAATCAACGTATCATTGTCGTTGACCCCGCCCAGCAGCGGGACATTGGCATATACAGTGATGCCTTTGCTGTTCAGGCGCCGGGTGATAACGGTGTGGTCCGGGGTCAGGTCTGATGCCAGCACAAACCAGGTTTCAATTTCCAACCGCAGGGGGGTTACCACGGACAGTGCGTTTACGTCTTCCAGAAAATTGACCCGGGACCGCGTGAAAGCCTGAGGACCCGTGGCCAGTTTCAAGGAGCAGATACGCAGGGCATTGACATGGGGGATCGCCGCCAGCCTGTTTGCAATCCTGCGGATCTCAAACAGGTGGTCCAGGGCCTCGCCCGTGACCCGTACATCCGTGATCCGGGAATCGCTGGCAATATAGGCAAATTCCGCCTCACCCGCCCGGGGATGGATGTTTACCCGGGTTTCATGCAGGCGTGATACACCGTCCAAACCCGTATCCACCATGGAACCCGCCGTCTGGTCCGTCTCAGCCAGTGCGGTTCTGAGCCGCGCCACTTCTTCGGGCAGTGCGTCTGGGTTGACCGGGGCTGTTTTTTCGGGCCGGTTGCCCACCAGGTAGTCTTCATTACCGATTTTTGCCATGTACTGAATGTCAATGGTGCCTTCTGCGTTGACCCGCACATTGGTCAATGAATTGGCCAATGGGGCAAACGCCTTGAAATATTCCGGGGTGTAAGGGGTGCGGATCCAGACGAAATAATCCTGGTTTTCCACTTTTTCCACGGCCCATCCGCTGGAGAACCAGTCCATTTTACCGATGGGGGTGGCCGTGCAGATCCGGGGGATCACCCGGTCGGACAAATGGGCCCGCAGGTGCAGGGCAATATCGATGCCGTCAGACAGCGGTTTCCAGTAAATGGAGTTGCCGTGAATGGGGCTGCACGGGATATAGATATAGTGCAGCTCAGCCCCGGCCCCCCGCAGCAGACCGAACAGTTTCACCAGTTCCGGACCCGTGTCATTGCAGTCGCTTAAAAACGGGGTCTGGACATACACGGCCACCCCGTGGTTCACCAGGTCGGTGATGATGTCCAGGCTTTCCGGGGACACCTCGTCCGGATGGATGAAATGGGTGGCCACTTCAATACGTTTGCCGACCCGGTTCAGTTCCAGGCTTTTCTGTTTGATGTATTTGAGATATTCCCCTTCTTTTTCCAGAAACAGGTCCGGATAATAGGCAATGGACCGGGTGGCCAGGCGCAGGGTCTGAACATGGTCCACCTCCTTGAGCCCGTCAATGGCTGCTTCCATGTTTTTCCGGTTCAAGAAAGGATCGCCGCCCGTGATCACGATCTCCTTGATGGAGGGGGATGACCGGACATGGTCCACGGCATTCATCACCGCTTGGGGCGTGGGATTTTTTTCGTTCCGGGAATCCTTGTGTTTCCGGAAGCAGAATCGGCAGTAGACCGGGCAGCTCATGTTGAGCAGAAAGATGACCCGGTTCTGATACATCTGCTCCAGGAGCCCCTCATGGAACTGGCCGATCCAGGTGTTGGTGTGACCGACATTGTCCAGTTCCTCCACAAACGGCAGATACTGGTAGGCCACATCTCTGGACACCATCATCTGCCGGATGGTGTGCCGGGACAGCCGCACCGGATATTTTTCAATGACTTTCTGGATATCGTCCCGATCGGATTCCGGAATGTTGTGGTTGGTCAGGGAGATGAGCTGGTCCGTGTTTCTGACCGACACATATCCATGGCCGGGAATCACCTGTTCCAGAAACGCCACCAGCAGTATATGGGGCAGGGTCACACCGTTCAGTTCCAGCGTCTGACCCTCGCCGGCACCGATGGCGGATAGAACGGTTTTAAAAAAATCTTCAGGATACCCTTCAAACCCGGTGGCCGCCAGCAGATTCTCCCATTTGGCCTGGCCGTTGCCCTGTTTGATGATATCGGCGAATTCGCTGCCGCAGAACTGGGCATTGCCGTAAATTTCCAGAAATGTCCGGGCCCCTTCCTCCAGTTGGGAGAGCAGCACTGTTTTTTGTTCCCCGGAATAATCGAACCGGATGTCCAGGGTGGTGTCTGATATGTTTCTGTCTGTTTTCATGTCACGCCTCTTTTGCCTTGTATAAATAATAGACCGTTTCTCTGGGAAAACCGTATCCCATGACCTGGCCCAGCACTTCATCTTCTTTG
>JAIPDL010000114.1 GCA_021737695.1 Desulfotignum sp.
TCTTTCTCCTAATGCGCAAAAAAGTTTGCGCAAAATAAAAGCCTATTCATTTGAACAATTCGGTGAAGAGCAGACCATCACATATTTAAGACTTATTGAGAAAAAACTGAAAATGATTGCAAAAAGTCCAGATATAGGCAGTAAGCGTGAAGAAATCAAAAAAGGCTATTTAAGCTTTTTGGCCGGGTCACACGTTATTTTTTACCGTGAAGCTAAAAATCATGTTGATATTATAGATATACTCCACCAAAGCATGGAGCCCTACCGACACCTGTGAAGATAGAAGAAAAAATTCTTCCCTTTTGTCACCACAGAAACGACATATTAAGCTAAAATCCTTTTTTTATAGTCGGTCGACAACCCCAAACTTTCCCTTTGCAATCCTGTCCTGGGGGATGCTTAGGGCGGAGCTGCCGGATACGCCCTGAACCGCCTGGGCTGCCGGCACTGCCTTCCCCTTTCGTTTCAGCCACTATTTCAGCTGATAATACGACATGATGATTTGATCAAACCATCGGTTGGGCAGTATTTTTTTCAAAAATATGGATAATTTCTGATCAAACGCGCCCACGGCATACCGCAACCCGGGGTTGGGCGTGTTGATGATCTTTTCAATGAGATGGGCAATTTTCACCGGCGGCTGACCGGTTTGTTCATCATTCTCAATGACAGTCATTGTCCGCTGAAATTGATCGGCATGATGGGTTGTGTTAATGATCTGCCGGTTGGCAGTAAATTCGGTTTTAAAATCCCCGGGCTCGATCAGGACAACGTTGATGGCTGACAGGGACAACTCTTTGTATAAGGCTTCTGAGAGTCCTTCCACGGCAAATTTGGATGCCGAATATATCCCCTGAAAGGGAAGTCCGATGAGGCCCCCGATGGAACTCATGTTGATGATGAGTCCCCCGGACTGCCGTCTCATCACCGGGAGCACTTCCTGCAATACGCGGCAGATACCAAAAAAATTGGTATCAAACAGCGCTTTGGCCATTTCTGTCGATGTGTCTTCAATGGCACCGCCGATACCAAACCCCGCATTGTTTATGAGAACATCAATATGTCCCTCTTTTCCGACAATATGTGCAATTGCTTCTTTAACAGAGGCAATATTACAGACATCCATTTTTATCATGAAACCATTTTTTATTCCCGGACAGGATTCGGGATGGCGGGATGTTCCGTACACCTGATATCCTTTTGTGGCTAGATAATCTGCCGTACATTTACCGATACCGGAAGATGCACCCGTAATCAATACCGTTTTTGATGATGTCTGCTTTGGGTTCACGCTCTTTTCCTTCAATTGATAATCCGGTTTTTTCTGCCGACTTTTTCAAACATATCAAGGCAGATTTCCAGTTGTCTGTGCGTGTGGGTCGCCATGCAGCTGGTCCGCAGAAGGCCCCTGCCCGGGGGGACGGCCGGTGAAATGATTGGATTTGTGTAAACCCCTTCATCCATAAGATCTTTCCATACCTGAAAGGTCTTGAGGTCTTTGCCGATAACCACAGGAATGATCGGGGTGGTGCTGTCACCAATGTCAAACCCCAATGATTGTAACCCGGTACGAATGAATCGGGCATTTTCCATCACCTGTTCACGGCGTTCCGGTTCTGCCTTGATAATTCCTAAGGCCGCCATGACAGACGCCACATTGGAGGGCGGCAAAGATGCCGTAAAGAGCATGGTGCGGGAATGATGTTTTAAATATTCGATCACCATTTTTTCACCGGAAATAAATCCGCCGATGCACCCCAGGGATTTACTGAAGGTCCCCATAATCAGGTCCACACCTTTTGTGACGTTGAAGTGTGCGGCAGTCCCATCGCCATGGGGACCTAAAATCCCAAGAGAATGGGCATCATCAACCATCAGGCGGGAATGGTATTTTTTAGATAAGGCGGCCAGTTCATCCAGCCTGGCAATATCCCCTTCCATACTGAAGATGCCGTCCGTGACAATGAACCGGGGGTATTTTGGATCTGAAAAGGCCAGCTTTTCTTCTAAATCCTGTATGTCATTGTGTTTGTATCTGCATTTTCGGGCACCGGAAAAACGGATCCCGTCGACAATGGACGCATGATTGTATTCATCACTGAAAATCAAATCATCCGGACCGCAGATGGTGGCGATGGTTCCAAAATTGGTACCGAATCCCGTGGAAAAAACCAGCGCGCTTTCCATGTGAACAAAATCCGCCAGCTGTTCTTCCAGTTGATCGTGCAGCAGGGTATTGCCGTTCAGCAACCGGCTGCCGGTCAATCCAGAGCCATATTCCCGCAGCGCGTTTACACCCGCTTCAATCACTTTGGGATGGTTGGTGAGTCCAAGATAATTATTGGACCCCAGCATGATTTTTTGCTGTCCGTCAATGGTGACCTGGGTGGCATTGGCTTTTTCGATTTTCGGATAATACGGATAATATCCCAATGCCTTTACCAGATTGGACCGGGTATAGGCATATATTTTTGTATACACATCCGGGTGCTTTCCAAAATATGCCATGCGTTTGGCACGAATTTTCCGGGTGGCAATATCAATGAATTGATTTAACATGGGTCCTCTCTTTCGAGCAGCCGGCGGCAGACACCAGCGATGTTCAGGGCCGCCGAACCGTTCTGTACAGGCGTCAATCGACGCATTTCTTCCATATTAAAGTCTGAAAGGGTTTTTTTGCCCAGGGCAAGGCCCACAAGGGCGGTTGAAGAAAACCGGGTGATCAGAACATCACAGTTTGCGATCATCTCTTCGGCATTGCCCGTCGAAAACACCATGGCTCCCGGGGCGTATCTGTTTATTTCCCGGGTGGCGCGTCTGTGTTTTTCGCCGGGGTGAAGCTTGAAGATAAGCTGGCGGGAACCGGCGATCTCAACGGCTTTTTGGATAAAGGCCCGGCGGTTTTCAAACTGGAGCGTTTCTCTCAGGGCCGACGTACACACCAGCACATAGCCTTTATAGGGAAAGGTGTTGCTGCTGTATTGCCGGCAATTGTCGAAATTGGGTATCCCCGTGACAACGATTTTTTCAGGGCAAACCCCTTTTTGGGTGAAAAAATCCCGATACCCGTCACTGGCAACACAGAACGCCTCATATGCATCACTGAGACCGGTCAATGCATTGCCGGCAAACCAGAGCGGAAGAAACCGGAACCGGCTGACCAGATGGCACATGAAAGATTCAGGATCTGTCACCCCTTCCTGGACCAGCACCATCCGGTTGCCTGAGATATTCTTCTGCAGATACACATCCGAGCAGGTCACCACCAGGTCGTAGGGCCGATTGCGCCCCCTTTCGTCAATCAAAAGACCCTGATCCCGGAGATAGTCCCGGCATCGGTTTGACAGTTTGTTGCCTGCGACGGTGAATTCGATCATTCCCAGTTTTTTGAGAATCCGGTCAAATCCGTCGACATAAAAAGGGGAAAACGCATGGTCATATTCCTCAAGGTGCCTGGCGATCTGGTGCATCTGGGTGGTCTGGTTCATGGAGCCGCATATAAAAAATATCTTTTTTTTCATCTGTCACCTCCCATTACCGCCGGTGTACCCAGTCACAGCACTGACAGACCGGGAATCCGCTATAGTCAAGCCGGCCGAAGTTTTTTCGGATGCCGGACATTACCGGCCCGTTCCAGATTTCCGCGACCGTCTGCAAGTTCAGATCCCCTGTGCCCTGCACCCCATTGTAATCCACACAACAGGTAACGGCCCTGCCGTCCCGGAGCACGGACATGGCCGACCAGGGATAAAAACAGACAGACGCTATGTTTTCTTTGACCGGGTTGTACGCCCGTCCATCGCCGAAATTGTCCAGAGCGCTGACATTCAGGCGGTCGCCCACTTTTTTGTCCAGAACAGCGCGCCCAAGGATTTTAAAGTCTTTTATTGCAGCGCCATTGGTTTCCTGGGGCAGGTATTGAAGGATCAGTTTCGGTGTCTTTTTTTTCATCTCCTTTCTGATTTTCACAAAGTCGATGATATTGTTTAACGCCACCTTGAAATCAAGCCCTCTCATGGTACGGTTGTAAGAATCATCATCCGTGCCGTAAAAGCTGATTTTCATCTCATCCAGTCCGGCATCGATGATTTTTTTTGCCGTTCCGGGAAATAATAACGAGGCATTGGTCACCAGATAGGTATGGGTTATCCCGAAATCTTTTGCGAGCCGGATCCGGTCCGGTAATGATTCATCCAGCAGCGGTTCACCAAATCCGTGCAGATGCACAACGGGTTTTCGTTTTGCGCCGGACACCTCTCTGATGATTTTTTCAAATAATGCAAATGCCATGACACCGGGTTTCCGGGTCAGCTTTTCACGGGGGCACATCACACAGTGGGCGTTGCAGCGATTGGTGTTTTCAATCAGGAGGACTGCGGGCAATGGAAAATGGCGGCGGTAATACAGATGAAACGGCAAAGGAGATCTGGCCAATGACAACAGGCCCCGGGTGATTTTGTCCCGTGCATTGAAAATCATGGGGTTTCTCCGCCTATTCTTGTCGTCATGATGCCGAGAACGAACACCACGGCGGCAAACGCGCCGATGATCAAGGCGCTTTTCAGGGCAGCCGTGTGATCCACAGCGATCATGGCGGCCCTGAGTCCTTCATTCACATAATACAGCGGCAGAATCCTGGCAAACGTCTGTAAAAATTCAGGCATCATCTCCACAGGAAAGAAGGTTCCGGACAGAAACATCATGGGAAACATCAGGGCATCGGCCGCGGCTGAGGCACTTTCCGCTTCCCTGGCCACGCGGGTGAGAATCATGCCGAGTCCGACAAATGCAAATACGTCCAGGGCCACAAACACCACCAGCCAGGCATTGATCTCAAGACTGACCTTAAACACGGCATAGCTCACCAGCAGCATCACGGCCGTGGATACAACCGCAAGAATGAACTGGTACAATACGTTTGACAAAATCCAGTCAATCCGGGTGATGGGGGTGGTGGAAAGCTTTCGGATGACGCCTTTTTGCAACAGTTCGGCATTGACGTTCACGGAACCGAACAGGCTGGCCGTCATCACTGCCATGGCAATGATCCCGGGGACAAAGAATTCAATGAACCTATATTTTTTTTTGAGTATGGAGACCGGTTCAGAGACAATAAGCGGGGGTTTACCGGACATTTCCTGGTTGATTTTGGCCAGGGCCATGTCCAGCACCCCGATTTTGGTGGTCACCCCAAAGGCGCCGGGGTCGTAAACTTTGGTGAGGGTGACGGGGGTTTCAAAGGGGTCGGCCGCCATTTTTTTCATGAGAGACATCTCAAAATTTTCCGGAATAATGACAATCAGATTCAGGTGGTTGTCCCTGGCATACTGTTTGGCATCCGCGTCAGGAGAGACGGGTGTGATGTTGAATCGTTCGCTTTGATCGAGCGCCGCCACAAGTTGTTCGGATGACATTGACCGGTCCAGATCCTGGATGCTCAATTCAAAAATTTCATTGTCTCTTTCCATGAAAATGGTGCCGAATACCAGTATCAGGATGACGGGAAAGGCAATCCTGAAAAACACCACCGTCTTTTCCCGGTAGAAGCTCTTGATGCTCACAATGATGTTGGCCCGAATGATATTGGCATGGATGATGCGCAGGTTCATGGTGCCTCCTCGATTCCGGCAACACTTTTCAAAAAAGTGTCATCCGTCAGTTTGAGGAACACCTCTTCCAGGTTGGGCTTGCGGACATCCAGACCGGTAAACGATGCCCCGCCATCCCTGACGGCGTTGAGCAATCTTCGGACATCGTCGGTGTGTGTGAGCCGGACCGTGATATGCCCGTGGCTGTCATAGTCCGGGGCAAATCCCATTTTTTCAACGATGTCAAACACGGTTTCATCCACAGATTTGAGCATGACGACCAGGTGATGAGCATTGTTTTCTATGAGTTCTCCGGGAGAATCCATGGCGGTTATCTTGCCTTTTTTAACGATGGCAACCGTGTCTGCAAGAAGCTCGGCTTCCTCCATGTAGTGGGTGGTGAGGAACAGGGTCTTTCCCTTTTTTTTAAGGTCCAGAAGAACTTCCCACATGGCGCGCCGGGCCAGGGGGTCGAGCCCGGTCGTGGGTTCGTCCAGAAATACGATTTCAGGGTCGTTCACCAGGGCAACCGCGATTCCGAGGCGCTGTTTCAGCCCTCCGGAGAGGTTCTTATATTGTACTGCGGCCTTGTCTTTCAGGTTCACAAGCGCCATCAGCCCGTCAATATCGGGTTTTCTGCAGCAAAAAAGCCGGGAATAATACTGAAGGGTCTCTTTGACCGTGATCCGGTCAAAGGAACTGAACCCCTGGGGAAGGACCCCGATGCGGGGGATGATGTCATACTTTTTTTCGGTGACGTCCATTCCAAGAAGCATCACTTTGCCGGATGTGGGTGTTCGGATGGTATTGAGGATCTCCACTGTTGTGGTCTTGCCTGCCCCGTTGGGGCCCAGCAGGGCAAACACCTCTCCTTTTTCAACGGTAAATGATATGTTGTCAACCGCAGATAACCCCTTGTAATGCTTGGTCAGGTGATGGACTTCAATGGAATATTTATTGTTCTGGGTCATACCTCTCCCGTTTGTATCTTTGGGAATTGGTTAACCAACCGGTGTTGCCCATCACCTGGTTGAGACGGCCGATGCAACAGGGCAATGGAAAGCCATCTGTTCCCCTGGTAAACCGAACGCACCCGTAAAAACCGGCCATGGGTCATGGGAAATCGTTTTACTGCCTTTTCCGACAACCCGACCGGAAAATCATAAATACTGTTTTCTTCTGCCGCGTTCCCCATGGTTTCTCCCGCGGCCCGGCCTGTTGACGGATAAACAATCACCTGCAGCGGGTCCACAAGATGAAACCCGCATCCCAGAGCCTTTGCCGCAGCTTCCTTCACAGACCAGAGCAGGGCCGCCGCCTGTTTCAAATCATCTCCTGCCGGTTTCAAGGCATGTCCAAGTTCCCCGGGGTGAAATACCCGGTAAAACGGGTATTTGCCCTGGAATTCCTGGCTTTGTGCCACATCGATACCGATATCATGCCCATCTCCACAAAGCGCGGCCCAGCGGGTTTTGCCGCTTTTGCAAAAAGAGATGGCCGGGCCCAGATGATCCCCCAGCAAAAGTTGGGGCCTGCCAAGAGGGCCCTGAATGACCCGGATGAACGGGTCGGCCTGGAAGGGGAAAGCATCCGGGGTGTCATATGGCCGGTGCATCCGGAACGGTTTTTGCCTGCCGACAAAGTGATCCCACAGGATGGAAATCAAATGCTGTTTTAGGCCCAGCCCGTTCTTTTCGGGCCCTGCCGGCATTTGGCCTGCCATTGGCCCCCAGGGCAGCGATGCATAGAAAACAGGCCCTTTGCCATGAAAGAAATGCACGGTTTGAACGGCTGGTTTTTGACTGTCTTTTATCATATCCGTTCCTGTCTTTTTTTGATTTCCAAATCTTCCATACCCCTTCAGGATCAGTCTGAGATCCATTTCATCTGCAACCCGGAGATCTGCATCAGGGTTTCGCCCTGGTCATCAAGCCCCCGGGTGTCCCAGGTGAGCACTTCGTCGGTTTGTGCCCGCAACCGGGCTTCCAGCATTATTTTTTCCCCTGTCCCGACTTTTCTGAAACACCGCATCTCCCCGATTTCCAAAGGAATCATGGACCGGGGCTCTGAGGGGTCTGTGACAGCAATATGACAGCACACCAACTGCAGAAGCGCTTCGAAAAGGTAGGGGGAATACTGGTATTTTGCGTTCACAAGATCTGCAAAGTCACAGGTTTCCGGATAGATGGTCCGGCCCCGTATGACGCCCGGGCCTGTGCCGTCAAGAAATTCGATCACCCGGTACCGTCCGCCGAGACCACTGCGGTCTTTGTACCACTTCAGCACTTTTTTACGATTCATGGGTTGGGTTCTCAGCTCGTCCGGGTGGATGGGAAAATCCTGAAATCCCTGTCCGGGTGTTTCTCCGCCGCCGTCAAGCATCACCTGGCCGCTGCATTGCAGGGCAAAGTGTGGCATCAATCTCCCGGTCGGGGAGATCTCCTGTGCCGACAGGGTCGTGTCGCACAACACCTCTTCAAGACGGTCACCCGTCCTGCAGCAGGAAATCCGGGCAGGACGGGGAACCCCGGGCCGGCATTCGATCATGTCCATGAGCCGCACGTTTCGGACCCCTGTTACCCGGAGGTGGGGATACAGTATCCGGGCCGCTTCCATAAAAGTCTCTAGGGCCATGGTGGCGGATACAATGGGATGCTTGATGAACTTGAAAGGCCGGTGGTCCGAGATCCAGAGATCTTTTTCCAGGGAAAAGGACCGGCAGGCTTCCAGTTTTTCCTGCCCAAGGTCCAGGGTTGAAATTTTTTCGATCATGGGAAAGTCTCCGGGCGCAAAGGACAGGAGGTTGGAATCCAGATCTCCAAAGGGTTTGGGACGGGTCCTGTCATTGAGCATTACCGTGTTCACAGGCGGCAGTTTTTTCATGAACATCACCCAATGATCTTCTGGCGGGGCGATAAAGAGTTCCCGGCAGAACAGTCCTGCCAGTTCATTCACATGAATGTATCCAACCCCTTTTTGCTTCAGCAGTGCCTGGATTTCCGGGTCATCCGCCATGCCCGCCCCCTCGACAGGAGGAAGCATCAGGGCCTTGAACCGGACTGCCTTGTTTTCTTTGCCCAGGTGTCTGAGCAATGCTGCCATCATCCGGTTGGCGGCAGCGTAATTGGCCTGTCCGGGATTTCCCTGGATAGCGGCGGCCGAGGAAAGGCCCGCAAAAAACTTCAACCCGGCATTTTGGGCAGATACGAACAGATGCCAGGCGCCTGAGAATTTGACGTCCGTGACCGTGGAAAAATCATCCCGGGTCATACGGCTTACCGGGCCGTCCCTGAGGATCCCGGCACTGTGAATGATCCCGTCGATTCTGCCGTAACAGCGGATCACCTCTGCCAGGACAGCCTGAACCGCCTCAGGATCGGTCACATCACAGGTGTGGTAAGCGGCCTTGATTCCTGCGGCGTGCAAATCCGCCAGGGTCTGCGCAATTTCCAGCGCCCTGGGATTCATCGGGCCCGCTCCGGAAGCGGTGTGTTCCCCAAAAGGTTCTGCTGGATCCATTTCCGGATCGATATGTGTTCTCCCCAGAAGGATCAGGCGGGGCATGAAAGGCGCCAGACAACGGGCCAGGTGGGCCCCGATTCCGGCGCCCCCCCCGGCGATGACGACAACGTCTCCGGGGCAAAGAGTCAGATGGGGTGAATCCTTGAAAACCGACGGGGCCAAATGTCCTTCTGACGTGACGACTTTTCCATTGCGATGTATCATCTCCACCACGGCACATCCGCGATCCAGGGCCTGGTGCATGGCTTTTTGAAAATCCGTATTTTTCTGGATTTCCAGTGTGCGGAACTGGACGGACGCGTATTCCCGGGCAGCGCTCAAAAACATCCCGAGCATCCCCACCGCCAGTAATTGAACCGGTGTGCCAATATCTTCAGCAGAATAAATCAGTACAATGAATTTTTTGGCCGAAGATGTAAGAAATGCCTTTAAAAGGAGAAAGAATCCTTTAAGCAGCTGAGAAACATCCGTCATGCTGCTTGACCGGATGGCTCCTTTTCGGCCCAGGGAGATGACCATCCCGGAAACAGGAAACAGGCCGGCAATTTTATCTACCGCTCGCAAAGCACCATCTTCGGTTCGGATATCATGACCCGTCTGGCTGGTATTCGGGATTTTCTGCATGAATCCCATTGGAAACGGGGTCACCCCGTAATCGGTCCGGAGAATATCCCCTGCGTGTTCGGCCACCTTGTCATTCATGTCAGGGGAGAGGAGAAGGACGGATTCCCCCGGACTTAATTCCAGGGGAACCGAATTCTTAAATTTTAGCGTTGCGTGATCAAATACGAGCCGCTTCAGGGGTGCCTCATTCGTTGAGGCGTTGGCACATTTATCCGGCACCGGGTTCAAGTCCAGGGCCTCAGCTGCCTTATGCAGGCCGCTGCCCTGCTGTCCGGCGGTTAATCGAAAGATCTCTTCAGCAATGTCTTTTACAGTCCGGACATCGATAAAATCTTCCAGTTCAATGGTGATTTTGAACTGGCGTTCCACGGCATCCATGATGATGGGCAGGCGGCTGGACCGGATGGAGAGATCTTTTCTCAGGTCCATGTCGGGCTGGATCTCGTCTCGGTTGAATCCCGTGGCGTCCATGATGATTTGAATCAGTTTCTCCATGAGCTTGTCACGCTCAGATGGGTCAACAGATCCGGGTGCGGCGGGTTCCCGGAATTCAGGCGGCTCAAACCCGCTGAACATGGATTCCATGCCACTGGACAGATCCCCTGGCGTTTCCTTGAGATGGCCTTGTGCTAAAAGTCGGGCCAGTGCGGCTTTAAAGGTCAATGCCTCTGAAGAGCGAACACAGGTCTGGATACAGGATGATCCGGGAAGCGTGTCTGCAATGAGATTGCTCAATACCTCCCCCGGTCCCACCTCAACAAAAAGCCTGGCCCCGTGGGTATTCCAGAGGAACCGGGCATTGTCCATCCAATGGACCGTGGATTCCAGGTGCGCCATGAGGATTTTTTTGATCTCATGGGGATCTGCGGGATAGGGTTTCCGGGTCGTGTTGGAGATGACCGGAATCTGCGGGGGATGAAATGCAATGCCGGCAATGTA
>JAIPDL010000115.1 GCA_021737695.1 Desulfotignum sp.
ACGGGTGTGTGACATCATGGCGGCCAGGGTCTGGGTGGCCCGGGCCTGGGTATCAAGAAATTTTTCATGGGCCCGGGCGGTCTGGGCCTGCAATGCCTGCATGGCTTCAAGCCCTTTGTGAACCAGGTGCATGGCCTGTCCGGTATTTGCCCCGGATCGGGCGGAGGGTTCAGTGCTTGATTCTTGTTGCGGGGCCGGTGAAGAGGATGACAACGGGTGCATAACAGGTCCTTGTTGATCCGCCGGATTTGTTTCCGGCCGATGGTGATTCGTGATTTGGGCAGAACCGGTCAAAGACGGGACATCGGCGTTGCAGCCGCAACATCCCGTCCGGGGTTCAGAATGATTCAAAGGCCGGGGCGAAGTCTTTTCACCCACGGGTTTGGGGTTGGCGCCGGATAGTTTGACGCGCATGCGTTTCGGGGCCGGTGACGGTACGGGGTCTTCCCATGGGGTCAAATCCACGGCAAAGCCTTTGGCTGCCAGGTGACACAACGCATGGGCCAGGTCAGTGAGCCCGGATTTTTTCCCGCTGGAGCCATCCAGTCCGATGGCCGTGACTGGATCGGATGCCAGTATTTTTTTTGTCAGCCCGGTTAAAACGGTTTTGGGACCGATCTCCATGAAAAACCGCACGCCCTTGTCGCGCATGGTGTCAATGTTCTGCTTGAAACATACCGGGTGCATGAGCTGATGCCCCAACAGCGATTTAACGGTGTCAGGGTCCGTGTCATACACGGTTCCCGTGGTATTGGACAGCACGGGAACTTTTGTGGGGGCAATGAGCTGATCCGCCACAAATTCGTGGAACGGGGCCGCGGCATCTGCCACCAGACGGCTGTGAAACGCGGCTGCCACTGGCAGTTTGATACATCGGATCTTGTTTTTCCGGCACCATGTCACGGCCTGGTCAATTGCCGGAGTCGGGCCGGATAATACGCCTTGATCCGGGCTGTTCCGGTTGGCCAGCACCAGATCGGAAAACCGGTCGTTGATCCAGGTTTCAATGTCGGTCAAAGGGGCTTGGACCGCCAGCATGCTGCCGCAGTCCGTTCCCGTGTCACCGGCATGGGCCATGTGCTTTCCCCGGACCGCCGCCAGGTTCAGCAGGGTGGTGTCATCCATCCATCCGGCCGCATGCAGGGCCGGCAGTTCCCCGAAACTGTGGCCACAGGTCATGTGCGGCAGGACATTGAATCGCTTGAGTACCTGAATCATGGCAAGGGATACGACGCCAATGCTCATCTGGGCCGCATGGGTTTGTCTGAGTCGGGATTCGGTGACCGATTTTTTCTGGAGATGCACCGGTGGCGCAAACATCAGTTCAGCCAGATCCGGAAAAGGGGATGCCGGATCCACAGGGTCCGGGGAATGGGCTTTGAAAATGTCCTGTGCCAGATCCAGGGCGGCCATAGCTTCTGGAAAAGCAGCAAACAGATCTTTGCCCATATCCGGATACTGGCTGCCCTGTCCGGGAAACAGAAAACCCAGTTTTCCCTGAACCGGGCCGGATTCAAAATAAATGGGTCCGGTCCCCGGTTTTTTTTGTTCAACCAGATCCCGGGCCTTTGCTGTCAACGCAACAGGATCTTCTGATTGCTCCAGGACTATGAGCAGGCGAAAATTATCCCGGGTTTCAAAGGTGTTCCTGGTATCGGCACATGCCCGGGAAACCAGATGCTGCATTTCATCATCATCCGGTGAAAAATCGGGTGTGAGACGGTTTTTAAACGTTTCCAGGTTTTTTAGCAGCGTGGTTGTGTCATTGGCTGAAAATGCAGCAATCTGAACCGAGCCATCCCAGGAAACATGGTTTTTCTTTGACGTTGGTTCTTCTAAAACCACATGGAAATTGCTGCCGCCGAAACCGAACGCGGAAACACCGGCCCGGCGGGGAGTAACGGCGTTTGTGCCGGCAACCCAGGGTTTGGACCGGTGGTTGAGATAAAAAACAGACTGGTTGATGGCAAGTTCCGGGTCGGGATCCTGGGCTTTCAGGGTGGGCGGGATCACTTTGTGGTGAAGAGCCAGTGCGGCCTTGATGATCCCGGCGGCCCCGGCAGCGGCTTTGGTATGCCCGATCATGGATTTCACGGATCCGATGGCAATTCTTGAAGGGGGTGTTTCCGGGGTGAAGCAGGCGTTCAATGCCGTGAATTCCACCTTGTCCCCCACCCGGGTCCCCGTGCCGTGAGCCTCCAACAGACCCACACTGGCCGGATCGATATCTGCCTGGTGATACGCATCCTTGAGTGCCTTGATCTGGCCGGTGGCATCCGGCGCATAAATGGCCGATGTTTTCCCGTCACTGGAAGTCCCCACACCCTTGATGACCGCATAAATCCGGTCCCCGGCTTTCCGGGCGTCGGACAGCCGTTTGAGCACCAGCATACCGATGCCTTCCCCTAAAACAGTGCCGTCCGCATCTTTGGAAAAAGGCCGGGCATCGCTGGTATGGGACAACACCCCGGTTTTGGCGAAACACATGTGCATGAAAATATCGTTCAGGCAGTCCACCCCGCCGGTGATGGACATGTCGCATTTGCCGGCTGACAGTTCCATGACAGCCGAATGCAGTGCAGACAGGGAACTGGCACAGGCGGCATCACTGACGCTGTTGGTGCCGGACAGGTTGAACCGGTTGGCGATACGGCCGGCCACCACATTGCCCAGCAGTCCGGGAAAAGAGTTTTCCTGCCAGGCAGCATAGGATGACTGAATCTGGCGGCAGATCCTGTCTTTTAGTTCCGGTGAAATACCGGCAGCATCCAGGGCGTGTTCCCAGATGGGATATCCCAGTCTGGCGCCCAGAGGAATCACCAGCTCCTGGGTGCCGGTCACCCCTAAAATCACATTGACCCGGGCCGAAGAAAGAAACGGGTGTTCTTTGGGATACCCGGCATCTTCCAGCGCCATCTTTGCCACCTGAAGTCCCAGGAGCTGGGCCGTGTCCGTGGCGTTGATGTTGTTGGGAGGGATGCCGAAAACCGTGGGATCAAAATTGATTTTCGGAATAAAGCCGCCCCGGGAACAATATACATGGTCCGGCCGGGAAGGATCTGCATCAAAATAGTCTTTAATCGGCCAGTGGGTATCTGCCGGGATCGGCTCAATGGCATCCACACCCTGGTATAACAGGTGCCAGAACGCCTTGAGGTTGACGGATCCGGGAAAGAGGCATCCCATGCCGATAATGGCGATGTCGGTATTTTTTATTTGCTGTGTCATAAACGCTCGTATCAACCTAAGATTTTTTTGGGTTCACGGCGAAATATACGGGCCTGATACAAAGAAATCATGCGATGACAAAGGATTTGACAAAACTTTTACATGGGATCCGCTGCCATGGAGTCGCTTTGAGGCAAAGATCCGGCCCATGCGAGAATGTCGTTTTTTTTCATGGGATAGACGGCCGTGGCCGAAGGGGGCAGCGCCACGCCCTGGGTTTTCAGCATCATGGCCCGAAGGGTGACACTGGCACCCAACAGCAGATTCAACGCCAGATCAGCGGTTTTCCGGTGTTCCGGTCCGGCCAGAAAACTGTTTTTTGCCCACTGGTTGAATGCGCCCATGGCCGGGCCGCACCAGATCTGGTAATCCATTTTGCGTTCCAAAGTTCCCTGGATGGCCCAGCGGGAACTTTGCCCCAGATAGGAACGGAACACCAACGCCATTTTGTGTTTGGGATCCGTTTGGGCTTTCTGCACCTGTGCGGGCTGGTTCCTGGATTCAAAAAACGCCCGGGTGGATTGCCATGCATTCTCAAAATCGGTTTTCAGCAACTGGGTCTCAATTTCCCGGCGCTGTTTTTGGGGAATATCGTCAAACCGGGCATGGGTCCGGTACAACTGATACAGTTTTTCAGCCCGCATGGCAAACAGGGTCCCGCGTTTCAGCACCTGGACCCGGGCACCGATTTCAAACATGTCGGCTGCCGGTGCCATGGCCACATCCGCCTGTTCTGCCTGGCACAAAAGCGTTTTCACATCTTCGCTGATATCAGCTTCCACACAGGACTGATTAATGGACCCGGTGAGGATATAGGCCGCGCCCATGGCAAAGGCTGCCGCCGCGGATTCCGGTGTGGCAATTCCGCCGGCCAGTCCCACACACAAAGGCTCGGCATAATGATATTCATCCATACATTGTTGTTTCAAGGCCAGCATGGTGGGAAGAAGGGCCAGTGCCGGGCGGTTGTCCGTATGTCCCCCGGAATCGGCTTCTGCCGTCAAATCCTGGGCCATGGGAATGAACCGGGACAGATCCGCTTCTTCCTGGGTGATCCATTTTTTTTCCAGTAACATGTGTACCAGTTTCTGGGGCGGGGGAGCAAAAAACTGCCGGGCCACCTCGATCCGGGAAACCTTGGCAACCACCTGATTCGGGGCAATCACCTGCCCGTCCATGTTTTTGTGAAGACCCTTGATCCGATAATAAACGAGAGCTGGGGTCATGCGCATGAATGCGGCGGCACTGATCCGCCGGATGCCATGATTCAGGTATAGCTGTGCCGTGGCGGATTCAAGGTCTGAATCCGTCGGGGAATGGATCAGGTTGAAACCGAAAGGCGCGTTTTTCAATCGGGACGTCAGGGTGATAACTGCCTGTTCAATCTTTGATAAAGACAACCCGCCGGCCCCGAAAAAACCGATCATCCCGTTTTTTGCCATGGCCTGAACCATTTTCACGGAAGCAATGCCGTTGGCCATGGCTCCGGCCACATAGGGATACTTCAGATGGTGCCGGGCCGTAAATGCGGGATCTCCCAGAGCAGACATGGGGATTGCCGGTGCAAACCCATCAAAAGGAAGCGCACCGGATTTTTCTGCCTGTCCTGAACGCGGACCGGGCAGGTCATGGGACATGTGCGGTCCGTTGTTTTTTTTTGTGACAAAAATGGGCCTGGATATCTGAAACAGGGCGGATCTGACGGGGTCCGGTCGGGTCATAAGCTGATTTTCCATATCGGGTGTTAAGGTGGTGTTGACCGCCTGTCTTATCATAAACCCGTTGGAACAATCAAGGCCTGTTGCCGGCTTGAAAAACCTTACCGCCGGGGATGATATCTTTGATGCATGCGCAGCAGATAATCTCTGGAAATATGGGTATAAATCTGGGTGGTGGAAATATCCGTGTGCCCCAGCATGGTCTGGACGGATCTGAGATCAGCCCCGCCTTCCAGCAGATGGGTGGCAAAAGAATGCCGCAGTGTATGTGGGGTGACATTGCGGAAAATGCCGGCCTGAACCGCATATTTTTTGATGATTTTCCAGAACCCCTGGCGGGTCATGGGTTTTCCCGCCCGGGCCACAAACAGGTAGGGGCTGTTAAGGGTTTTGAGCATCCGGGGCCGGCCCCGGTCTTTCCACTGGCGGGTAATGTCGGCGGCCTTGGTGCCGATGGGCACCATCCGCTCCTTGTTTCCTTTGCCCGTGACCCGCACCAGGTTGGCATCCAGATTCACATCCTGGATCTTGAGGAAAATGAGTTCAGACACCCGGAGCCCGGCCCCGTACATGACTTCAAGCATGGCGGCATTGCGCAGCTCTCTGGGATGGGTGGTGTCGATGGTATCCAGCAGTGCGGCCACTTCGGGGATAGTGATGATTTCGGGCAGGGACCGGCCGGATTTGGGGATGTCCACTTCTTTGACCGGATTGATGGACAGATATTTTTCAGTCAATAAAAACCGAAACAGTCCCCTGAGGGTGATCAGGTGTCTGGCCCGGGATTTGGGTGCCAGGCCGCTGCGGGTCAAATGAACCAGCCATGCCAGGATCACGGTGAGATCCACTTGATCCAAAGTTGATATCTGCTGGGATTCCAGAAAATCCAGAAACCGGGTTAAATCCGTTCCATAGGCAGTCAGACTGTTTGCAGACAATCCTTTTTCCACCACCAGGTAATCCAGGTATGCCTGAACCCGGTTCCGGGTTTCAGATGTGAGGGCCAAATTAAAAAGACCTCCTGTGAGCCATGGGCTTAAAAATGCAAGTATTATATATTTGTGCGATTATTTCAACCGGACATCAAGGATGGGGATTGATCTTTTTTCAAATTGTGTTACATAAGATAAATTATGGGTACGATTTTGACAGTTTCAGGTGTGACCGGCGGTATCGGTAAAACAACCGTGGCCGTGAATCTTTGTGCGGCACTGGCATTGTATGAAAAAAAAGTGCTGATCATCGATTGCGATCCCAGGGCAAGTGCCACGTCATGGCTGGGAAAGACCGATGCAACCCATGGACTCAGTTTGGCATCGGTTTTGAAAAAAAAGACGTTTCTTGCAGATGCCATCGTAAAAACCCGTCTTGCCTGGCTGGATCTGGTTCCGGCTGATTTCAACCTGTTTGCTGCGGCCCGGTCCCTGTCCAGAAAAGCGGCCGGTCCCACCCTGTTGAAACAGATGCTGCATCAACAAGTCGGTTCGCTATATGATTATATCATCATGGATGCACCGCCTGGTTTCGGGTTTTTAAATATGATGGCCCTGACGGCGGGACACGGGCTCATTGTTCCCATAAGTTTGAACCGAACTTCAGACACGGATTGCCAGTGCCTGCTCAAGCTGATCCATTATATTCGTAAAATTCATCATACCCCATTGCGCATCGCAGGATTTGTTGTCAATGCCTGTGAAAATTCATCAGATATTCAGGCTTTTCTGGAAAAAAAGCGTTTCACCCGGTTATCGGATCTGGTTTTTAATACAAGGATTCCGGAAGATCATACCGTGATCCAGGCCATGGACCATCAGGTGCCCGTGGTTTTAGAGGATATCAACTCCCCGGCGGGAAAAGCGTTTTTGCAGTTTGCAACAGAAATCGATTCGATTTTCAGCCATCAGAAAGAAGCCCCTGAAACCGGCCCAAGTCCGGATGCGTTGTCCACGGCAAATACATCGCCCCAAAAAATGGTGGACATCCGGGAACGCAGCAGCGAAAAAGTGGAACAGCTGGCCGCAAACATTGCGGACATGATCAATGAAATCAATCAGAGCGACCCGGCCTGATGATACAAATTCGTATAAGAGGCATTGATGGACCCGATATTTATGGATGAACGGCTCAAGCCGATTTATGCCAAGGTCAGACAAGGAACCCGTCTTTCAAAGGAAGACGGGATTTGTATTTACCAGACAGCGGATCTGCTGGGCGCAGGAATGATCGCCCATGCAGCCCGATGCGCCCGGCATGGCAACACCGCTTTTTATGTATACAATCAGCATCTGAACTACACCAATATCTGCAAGAACCGGTGTCGATTCTGTGCGTATGCCAGAGACCGGCAGGAATCCGGTGCCTATGCCTGGTCTCTGGACGAGATCTCCCGACGGCTGATGGACCGGATTGACGAACCTGTGGATGAACTGCATATCGTGGGCGGACTCAATGAGGCGCTGGGGTTCGATTATTACATCGATCTGCTGAAAACCGTGAAACAGATCCGGCCCCATGCCGCTATCAAGGCGTTCACCTGTGTGGAAATCGATTATCTGTCCCGGTTGTCCGGCCTGGGCGTGGATGAAACCATTGCGCGCCTCAAGGAGGCCGGTCTGGATATGATGCCCGGGGGCGGGGCTGAGATACTCAATACCCGGATTCATGATACCCTGTTTCCTAAAAAAATCGATCACACAAGGTGGATTGAGATCGTCAAAGCCGTTCACAAGGCCGGCATCACCACCAATGCCACCATGCTCTACGGCCATATCGAAACCATTGAAGAGCGGGTGGACCATCTGATTACCCTGCGGAAAATCCAGGATGAGACCCATGGATTTTCCGCGTTTGTGCCCCTGGCATTTCATTCAAAAAATACCCGAATGCCTGAATTGCCGCCCACCACGGCGATGGATGACCTTAAATCCGTGGCAGCGGCCCGGCTGATGCTGGACAATTTCGAGCATATCAAAGCCTACTGGGTGATGATCGGAGAACCCCTGTCCCAGGTGGCCTTGAGCTTCGGAGCCGATGACCTGGACGGCACCATCATTGAAGAGCGCATCACCCACACGGCCGGAGCCAGTTCCGCCAGGGGGCTGACCCGGGAACAGATGGAGCACATGATCCGCAACGCCGGTTTTGAGCCGGTACAGCGGGATTCTTTTTACAATCCCAAAACCGGTACAGGTCGTTGAACAATGAATGAACTATCTGAAATTATAGAAAAAATACAACATCATCAGCGAATCGACACACATGAAGCCGACATACTGTTCAAGCAGGCGGACCTGTTGACCTTAGGACTGCTTGCCAATGCAAAACGGTGTCATTTGCATCCTGATCCCGTGGTGACATATGTCATCGACCGAAATATCAATTATACCAATATCTGTGTGTCCGGGTGCCGGTTCTGTGCATTCTTCAGATCTCCCGGCGTAAACACAGGATATGTGATCACCCGAAAAGACCTGGCCGATAAAATTCAGGAAACCCTGGATCTGGGCGGCACACAGATCCTGCTCCAGGGCGGCATGAACCCGGATCTGGATCTGGATTTTTATACCGACATGCTTGGGTTCATCAAAGAGGAATTCGGGATTCACATCCATGGATTTTCTCCGCCGGAAATCCATTTTATGGCTGACAAATTCAATATGTCCGTGGCAGACACGATTCAATGTCTGAAACAGGCCGGTCTGGATTCCATCCCCGGGGGCGGGGCTGAAATTCTGTGCGACGAGATCCGGACAAAGGTATCCCCCAACAAATGCAGTGCGGATGAATGGCTGGAAGTGATGCGCCAGGCCCACGGGGCCGGCATGCGGTCATCCGCCACCATGATGTTCGGTCACCTGGATACCATGGATCATGTGATCGAACACCTGGACCGGATCCGGCAGCTCCAGGATGATACCCACGGGTTTACCGCGTTCATTCCCTGGACGTTTCAGCCGGAGAACACCCGGATTCCGGTGGAGAAAAAAACCGGGGTGGAATACCTCAAGGTGCTGGCTTTGAGCCGAATTTTTCTGGACAATGTGGACAATATTCAGGCCTCCTGGGTGACCCAGGGAGATAAAATCGCCCAGACCGCCCTGTTTTTCGGGGCCAACGATATGGGTTCCACCATGATCGAGGAAAACGTGGTGGCCGCCGCCGGGGTATCGTTTATGATGCCGCTTGAATCATTGCAGCGGCTCATTGCCACGGCCGGGTTCACCCCGTGCCAGCGGGACTGTTTCTATAACCTGGTATGACTTCATACAACACTTCTGGAAAGACCCCCGTGCCGGATACCCGGATCCAATATATCCGGGCCGGGGATGAACCGGCGATTTTCAAAGCCAAATGGGTGATCAAAGATCCCTGGACCATTCTGGAAAATGCCGGCATTGCCGTGGCAGGAGGGCGAATCACCGCGGTGCTGGACACCGTTTCGTCAGGGCCATCCGTGACCGACTGCGGCCCCGGGATTCTGATGCCGGCGCTGGTCAATGCCCATATGCACCTGGAACTGTCCGCTCTGGCCAACCGCCTGCCCCTGGGAAAGGGATTTGAACCCTGGGTGAAGGCCCTGCTCACAGAACGGGACTCCCTGGGCGCGTCGACCCTGGTCCGGGCGGCCCGTCACGCGGTTCAGGCATTGCCGGGGCAGGGCACCGGCCTGGTGGGAGAGGTCTCCACCTTAGGTCTCACCCGGTCTTTGCTCACTGACCAGGGCATGGCCGGGGTGTGGTTCCAGGAATATCTGGGAACCGGATATCCAGAGCCGGATCTGGCGGCAGATTTTCCATTGTCTGGTTCCGCAGCCGGGCACGCCCCCCACACCACGTCCCCGGATCTGCTGAGATATCTGAAAGACAGTACAAAACACGCCGGCCTTGTTTTTTCCATCCATGTGGCGGAATCCGATGCCGAGATGCGCTTTATTGAAGGGAATCACAGACCATGGCATGCGTTTCTGATTCAACGGGGCATTGATCCAAAAGACTGGCCCGTGGGCAACAAAACCCCGGTAAAATATCTCAAAGATCTGGGTATACTGGGACCGGATACCCTGGCCGTTCATCTGCTTCAGGTCACGGACCCGGACCTGGATCTGCTGGCAGACACCCGGACCTGTATCTGCCTGTGCCCGAGAAGCAATCAAAACCTGCACAACCGGATTCCCGATATCCCGGCCCTGTTGAAACGACATCTGAGACCTGCACTGGGCACAGACAGCCTGGCATCCTGCGCGTCTTTGTCTCTGTTTGATGAAATGGCGTTTGTAAGGCATTTTTTTCCGGGGGTGTCGCCGCAAAATATTTTTGCCATGGCCACAAAAAACGGGGCCAACGCCCTGGGACTGGCTGATCGCTTCGGTACGCTGGACCCGGGAAAACAATCTGAATTCATTTATCTGGATACGGGGGTATCTTCCCGGGACCAGGTGCTGGAAAAGGTAATCTGTTATGGAACACGTTAATCTTCGTATGGGGAGAATCAGCTATATCAATGCATCTCCTGTATAT
>JAIPDL010000021.1 GCA_021737695.1 Desulfotignum sp.
TTTTATCTTAAAATCATCACATACCGGCTGACAACCCCAAGGATCTTTTTTTTCTGCATGGCTGACACAACCCCTGCATTAAATCGTTCTGAAGACAAGGGCGCCTGGATGACATGGGTCAGGGCCCAGCCGGTTTTTTTGAAAATGTCATAATAATCCACAACCAAAATACCCTGGCCCGGTTCTTCTTTATCGGCAGGACAATGTTGAAAATCCCGCCAGTCCGAGTTAATAAAAGCAAGACGGGTATTTTTCTTGGAAATTTTCTTTAGAAAAATAAAAAAGTTTTCCAGAAATTTCAAATACGTTTGCCGTGAAAGCCCTGAAATACTTTCTTTAGCATATTCATCGGCTTTTTTGTCAAAATAGGGCGGATCGCAGATAATCAGGTCGGGCTTGTCCTTGGATTTCATAACCGGCAAATCTTCCCAAATGCCGTCCGGATTCCAATGATAAGGTTCAATTTCCGGTCTTGTGTCGGGCCTGTCATCCATATCCAGGCTCCAGCACCTTCTGCCCAGAGCAAGGCAGGTATCGGCACACACACCACCCCCGGCCATTGGATCAAAAATCAGATCACCCTGCTTGGAAAAAAAATACAGGATGTGTGCGACCAGCTGGGCTGGAATACGTCCGGGCCAGTCATCACCGAATCGTTTGTCACAATCATTGAAATTCCATAAATCCCATGTCCTGATCCCCCAGTTAAGCGCCTTAAACCGGGTTTGGTCATCCTTTCCCTTCAAGGCCTGGGAACCATACCATGGGTTCAGGCCAGCTGTGCTTTTGGGCCACTTGCGAGACAGTAAACCCTTTTGATAAATCACTATTTGGCCATTTTGCCAATCCTGGCATTTTGGCCAAATGGTGGGCTAACGTCCTTCGATGAATGTCCAGCCTCTTTGCAATCCTGTCCTGTGGAATGCCCAGCTGGTGTAACCGGAAAATTTTAAGATCAAGTTCCAGAAGCGTGGTGGCCCTTAAATCAGCAATATATAAATCAACTGCCTGTCTTGATCTGCCGATTGCCCTGCCGATTTCAGCGGAGGTTAATCCGGGGTTTGACTGAAAAGCGCGCCTGGCAGTATTTTTGGTTTCAACTTCCGTCAGCTGCTTTGGACCGATGGCCAGTTTTGCCGCATAGAGCAGGGGGTCCATGTCATTTAATATTTTAACAATGGCAGAAATCCGGGTTCGGCCAGCCTTCTTAAACGCAGTCCATCGATGCGCCCCATCCAATATCCGGTACCTGCTCTTTTCCCTGGCATTACTGCTGGATTCAGACAGTTCCGGATTTTCAAAAGCCTGAACAAGAACAGGGTCAAATTCAAAACCATCCCTCAGGTTTTCAACAAAAATGCCTATCCGTTTATGATCCATATTTTCTCTTGGATAGATGGATTCATCAAGTACGATATCTGACACTGGGATTTGGATCACTTGATCTTTCATAGGGCCAATCGACATTCTTTTTTTTCAAGTTGCGCACGAATCATTAAGAGAGGCTGATGTGATCAATGGGTGGCACAAGCCTCTTTCTTCTTTTGTATCATTTGGCGTTCAAGGTAATTTGATCGATGAATTTTCTGATATCACCGATTTTTGCAAGGATATGATTGCAGATGATTCTCGCGTCAACTGCCTCATAGTCATGGGATAAAAAATTTCTGAAACCAGCTATTTTTGAAAAATCATATGCAAACTCGGGGTCCAAAATGCCGCTTTCACCTAAGATATCAAAGGATTCAGCATAGGACTGGGGTGGCCTCAGGTTCTTTTTTTTTATGGTCATTTCAGCGAGCACAATACAGGAATCAACAACCAGATACAGATAATGCAGCATAGCTCCTCGATATATCAGATCTTTGTCGAATTTGGCAATACAGTCCGGCTGCATTTTTTCCAGAATGCGGATATACTCATTGATGCGGCCGATTTTCTGGTAGATTCTTTCCATTAAACCCCCATGATTCTTTTTCTCTGGTATTTGAAATCAATGGCTGTGTGAAGCACCTGTTGTTCAAAATTCAGCCTTGCATCCTGATTTGATTCGTAAATCACTTGTCCATGGCGGGTGATTCGGTCGAGCAGTATGATGTTTGTGCAACGATTCAAAACAACGATATCTATGTCATTCATTTTCAACGACCGGCTGATCTCAAGATAGAGCGCGGTTTTGATATCAAAAAATTCCATTTGAAGCTGTGGATCAAGGAAGATGGCAATATCGATGTCGCTGTCAGCAGTCGCATCCCCCCGGGCATGGGAGCCGAACAGATAGGCGAACAAAATTTGTCCGCCTTGATCTTCAAAAATCTTTTTCAGGGTTGGGATCATATGGGTTCTATATTTTGAGTTTTAAGTATCAGGATTGCCATGAAGTGATTTTATCCGGCCGGGTCTTTGGGGTCAAGGGTTGTTTTGATATGTTTCTTGACTTTTCAGGCGTTTAGCACTAAATATGACAGTTTGAAATATAGATGACAGACGACCAGATTCGGAGGACGAATGGATTATAAAAAAACGCTCAACCTGCCTTCAACAAAGTTTGCCATGAAGGCCAACCTGCCCCAGAGAGAACCGGAACAGCTCAAACAGTGGGATGACAAAAAGATCTATGACAAACTGCGGGAACAGGCCAAAGACCGGCCTTTGTTCATACTTCATGACGGCCCTCCGTATGCCAATGGCCATCTTCACATGGGCCATGCCATCAACAAGATTTTAAAGGACATTATTGTGAGATCCCGGCAGATGGCCGGGTTCAATGCGCCGTATGTGCCCGGATGGGACTGCCACGGGCTGCCCATTGAGCACAATGTGGACAAACAGCTGGGATCCAAGAAAAAGCAGATGACCCCGGTTCAGGTCCGGCAGGCGTGCCGGAAGTATGCTGCCAAATTTGTGGATATCCAAAGAGACGAATTCAAGCGCTTCGGCGTGGCCGGGCAGTGGGAAACCCCTTATCTGACCATGAATTCCGCGTATGAAGCCAGGATCGCCAAAGAATGCGGTGAGTTTGCCCTGGCAGGGGATATGTTTCTGGGCAAAAAGCCCATTTACTGGTGCTGTTCTTGCCAGACGGCCCTGGCGGAAGCCGAGATCGAATACCATGACCATACCTCGCCGTCCATTCATGTGAAGTTTGCCTTAAAAGATGATCTGTCGGACCTGATCCCGGATATCGGAGATACCCCCGTGTCCATGGTGATCTGGACCACCACGCCCTGGACCATTCCCGCCAACCTGGGGGTGTGCATCCATCCGCAGTATGAATATGCGGCAGTCAAAACCCGGGATCACGGGGTGCTGATCATGGCCAAAGCACTGGTGGAAAAGGTGATGCAGACGTTCGGCATGGATGATTATCAGGTGGTGGCGGAACTCAATCCCCTGGATCTGGAAAAAAAGATTTGCCTGCACCCCATTTACGACACCGATTCTCTGATCATTTTAGGGGACCATGTCACCCTGGATGCCGGCACCGGGTGTGTGCACACAGCACCGGGCCACGGGGCTGATGATCATGTGGTGGGCAAAAAATACGGGCTGGACTGCTATTCCCCCGTGGAAGACAATGGTGTTTTTTCAGCCGAAGTCCCTTTGTTTGGCGGAGAATTTATCTTCAAGGCCAACACGCACATTAACGAAGTGCTGGAAGAAAAAGGGGCGTTGCTGAAAAACAGGCAATTGTCGCATTCCTATCCCCATTGCTGGCGGTGCAAAAAACCGGTGATCTACCGGGCCACGCCCCAGTGGTTCATCTCCATGGACAAGCTGGGGCTGCGGGAAAAAACCCTGGAGCAGATCAACCATGTGCAGTGGATTCCGTCCTGGGGAAAAGAGCGCATCTATGCCATGATCGAGAACCGGCCGGACTGGTGCCTGTCCCGGCAGCGGTCCTGGGGGGTGCCCATCCCCGTGTTTCATTGCAGCGAGTGCAAGGAGGTCTATGTGACCCGGGAATCCGTGGACAAGATCCATGCCCTATTTTCTGAGCATTCGTCTGACATCTGGTTTGAAAAAGAGGCGGCCGAGCTCATGCCCGACCATGCCGTGTGCGCCAAATGCGGCAGCAAAAAATTCACCAAAGACCATAATATTCTGGATGTATGGTTTGACTCCGGGGTCAGCCATGCGGCCGTGCTCACGGAATTTCCCGGTCTGCAGCGGCCGGCGGACATGTATCTGGAAGGATCGGACCAGCACAGAGGATGGTTTCATTCCTCATTGCTGACATCAGTGGGCCGCACGGGCAAAGCCCCGTACAAAACCGTGCTCACCCATGGGTTTGTGGTGGATGAAAAAGGCCATAAAATGTCCAAATCCGTGGGCAATGTGGTGGCGCCCGAATCGGTGATCAAACAGTACGGGGCCGATGTGCTCCGGCTGTGGGCCGCGTCCGCCGATTACCGGGGCGATGTGAGCATTTCCAACAATATCATCAAGCAGCTGTCTGATGCCTACCGCCGGATCCGCAACACCTGCCGGTTCATGCTGGGCAATTTTTCAGATTTTGATGTCACGAAAGATGCCAGACCCGTTGCGGATATGGGAGAACTGGACCGGTTTATCCTGCACCGGCTGTACCAGGTGACAAAAAAAGCCGTGAATGCGTATGACACCTATGAATTTCACACCATTTACCATGCCCTGCACAATTTCTGTGTAGTGGATCTGTCTGCATTCTATCTGGATATCATCAAGGACCGGCTGTATACCTCGCCGCCGGCAAGCCCGGAGAGACGGGATGCCCAGACGGTCATGGCCACTGTCCTGGATACCCTGGTCAGGATCATGGCCCCGGTGCTGCCGTTTACAGCTGAAGAGATATATGCCCACATGCCTCCGGGCACTGAGAAAAAAGAAAGCGTGCATATGGAAACCATGGCTGTGGCGGATCCGCAATGGCAGAACAAAGATCTGGCCGGCAAATGGACCTGGATTCTGTCCTTGCGCTCGGAAGTGACCAAAGCCCTGGAAGCGGCCCGGAAAGACAAGCTCATCGGTCATCCCCTGGATGCGGCCGTGGAGATCAAACTGCCGGAAACCGAACTCAAAGGGTTTGTTCAGGATCTTGATATGCCGCTGGCCGATATCTTTATCGTGTCTTCGGCCGGTTTGAAAGACACACTGGATTCAGATGTATTTCAGAGCAAGGAGATTGCCGGACTGGAAATTGCCGTGAAAAAAGCAGCCGGAGACAAATGCGAACGCTGCTGGCGGTTCAGCCAAACCATCGGGCAGGATGATCACTATCCTGAGGCCTGTGACCGGTGTGCCTCCGCCTTGAATCAGATTCTGTAACAAAAGGGCGCTGTGGGAAAAAGAGAACTCATCCGTCTGACCCTGGTGAGCGGGGTCGTGGTCCTGGTGGATCAGATCACCAAAAAACTGATCATGGTCCACCTGGCCTTGTATGAAGCCATTGGCGTGATTGACAATTTTTTCAATATCACCCATGTGCTGAACCCGGGCGGGGCGTTCGGTTTTTTTGCCACCCAGTCTCAACTGGTGCGCAACCTGGTTTTTCTGGTATTATCGTCCTGCGTGGCTTTGTTTGTCTGCTGGTTTTACAGCCAGGTGGCAAAAACCCATGTGTTTCTGTCCTGGGGCCTGGCCCTGGTTTTCGGCGGGGCCATCGGCAATCTCATCGACCGGTTCCGGTATGGCTATGTGGTGGATTTTCTGGATTTTTATGTGGGCACTGCCCACTGGCCCGCGTTCAATGTGGCGGATTCCGCCATCAGTATCGGCATGGTGATTCTGATTTATCATGTGATATTTAAAAAAATGCCGGAGATGTAACATGCATCCGATTCTTGTCCATTTTGGCAGCGTGACGCTTTACACATACGGGTTTTTCCTGGCCATGGGGTTTCTGACGGCAGTCTGGTTTTCCAAACGCAATGCCCGGTTTTACGACCTCAAGCCGGATGATATTTCCGATCTGTTTTTTGTGATCCTGGTGTCCGGCATTGTGGGAGCCCGGCTGTTGTATGTGATCATCAATTTTGCCGATTTCAAGGCCAGCCCGCTGGATGTATTCAAACTCTGGAATGGGGGCCTGGTGTTTTTCGGCGGGTTCATCGGTGCGGTGGCGGCTTCCATTGTGACCCTGCGGATCAAGAAGCTGCCGTTTTTCAAGACCGCGGACACCATTGCGCCGGGAGTGGCGCTGGGGCACGGCATCGGCCGGCTGGGGTGTTTTTTTGCCGGGTGCTGCTACGGGAGGCAGTGTGATCTTCCCATTGCCGTGCAGTTTTCCAATCCGGACAGCCTGGCGCCTTTGCATGTGCCGCTGCATCCCACCCAGATTTACATGGTGGCGGCCAATTTGATTCTGTTTTTCATCCTGATATTTCTCCAGCGCCGCAAGCGCTTTCACGGGATGATCTTTTTAAGTTACATTATTTTATATTCCGTGTTCCGGTTTATCATTGAATTTTTCCGGGGGGATTTCAGGGGCGATTTTTTCTTAGAATTTTTATCCATATCCCAGGGAATCGGGATTCTGGCCATTGTCATTGCCGTGGCGGCAATGGTGAAACTGGCCCTGTCCGCCCATGCCGACCATTAAACATTCCGGCCTGGACCAATGGCTGGCTGATGCCGGCAATTCGTTGCCCGGATTTGTTTTGTGTGCCGGGGAAGCCTATCTGGTGCAAAAAGCCGTGAACCGGATCAAAATCTATTTGAACCAGGGCAACACCTGCGGGGTTCATCTGGAACCGCTGGATGGCCGCACCACGATCATGGGAGATGTGATCGAGCAGATCTCCACGTTTTCATTTTTTGGGGAAAAAAAAATGGTGCTGGTCCGGCAGGCCCCGATGTTTGCGGTCAAGGCAGGGGCAGGGGAGGTGTCTTATTCGGAAAACGACCTGAAGCGGTTGTCTGACGTGGTTGAAACCGGTATCCCGAAAGCGCATTTTCTGATGATGACCACGGACTCTCTGGACCGTCGCAGGAAAATCGTCAAAACGCTGGAAAAAACCGGGCTGATCATTGACTGTACCGTGCCCCAGGGCGCCAGAAAAGCGGATATGGATGATCAGCGGGAGGTGCTTAAAAATATGGCCGGACAAATTTTAAAGCAAAACGGCAAAACCATGGCGCCGGCGGTATTTTCCGAGCTTGCGGACCGCACCGGATTCAATCCGGCCCTGTTTGCGCAGAATCTTGAAAAATTAACCGCGTATACGGGGAAGCGCCCGGCCATCACCCGCACGGATGTGGAAGCCGTTATCCTTCGGGACAAAAAAGACCCGATTTTCAGCCTCACCAATGCGCTTATGGAAAAAAACACGGGTGATGCGTTGATGTATCTGTCGTCATTGCTCAAAGACGGGTTTCATGAGTTGCAGATTCTCAAAGCCTTTGAAAACCTGGTGCGCCGCATGCTCCTGGTCAAGGCGTTTATGCTGGATTTTTCCAAGGATCATCCGGATATCCGGATGGACGGGATGAATTTCAATGCATTCAAACAGCAGATCATGCCGGCTATTGTGGCCCATGATCAGGCGGCCCGGGATCAGACAAAGACTGCGGTCAAAGACCTGGTGATCGCCCCCAATCCCAACAGTCCATATCCTGTGTTCCAGACCGTTGAAAAATCCGCCCGGTTTTCCTTAAATGAGCTCAGATTTGCGCTTATTTCTCTGGGAGATCTTGATTATGCCCTGAAATCGTCATCCATCAGTGCCCAGGCCGGTATTGAACAGTTTGTGATGACATTCTGTAAAAAAGGAGGCCCGCATCATGGCGCGTAAGACCAAAATCATTGCAACCATTTCCAGCCTGAACTGTTCCAGGCAATTTATTGAAAGACTGTATCGGGCCGGCATGAACGTGGTCCGGCTGAACACGGCCCACATGACCCATGCAGACGCTCTGATGGTGGTGGAAAACACCCGGGCCGTGTCTGAGAAAATCGGCATTCTGGTGGATACCAAAGGGCCTGAGATCCGCACCTGCGATGCAAAAGCGCCTTTGGCCGTCCGCACAGGGGATTTTGTGAAAATCAAAGGCGATCCGGCAGGGGTTTCTTTTGATGACATTATTTATGTGTCCCACAAAGGCTTTGTCAATGATGTGCCCATGGGCAGTTCCGTTTTGATTGATGATGGCACCGTGGCCATGGCCGTGGTGAGCCAGAAGCCGGATTATCTGGTGTGTCAGGTGGAAAACGACGGGGTGATCCATCCCAGAAAAAGTGTGAATATCCCGTCCGTGCATGTGAAGCTGCCCGCTTTAAGTCAAAAAGACATCGGGTTTATCGAGCTGGCCGCCGACCATCGCCTGGATTTCATTGCCCATTCTTTTGTGCGCAACAAGGAAGATGTGCTGGCTGTGCAGGAAATTCTGGATAGAAAAAAGTCCCGGATCAAGATTATTGCCAAGATCGAGAACAGCCAGGGGGTGGAAAATATCAATGAAATCCTGGACCATGCCTATGGGGTGATGATTGCCAGAGGGGATCTGGCTGTGGAGATCCCTACGGAAAAAATTCCTTTGATTCAGAAAAGGATCATCACCACCTGCATTGAACGGCGCTGTCCCGTGATCGTGGCCACCCAGATGCTGCATTCCATGATTGATTCCCCACGGCCCACCCGGGCGGAAGTGTCGGATGTGGCCAATGCCTGTCTGGACCGGACCGATGCCTTGATGCTGTCCGGGGAGACGGCCAGCGGCAAATACCCGGAAGTGGCCGTGAGAACCATGGCCAAAATCGCCATGGAAGTGGAAACCAATTCAAGCAGCTTTATCAACACCCCGTATACATCGGAAAAAATCGTGACCGCGTATCTGGCCAAGGCTGCGGTCAAAGCGGCCCTGCGGCTGAACACCCAAGCCATTGTGGCGGATTCCCTGACCGGGAACACCATTCTGGCTTTGGCAGCCTACCGGGGGGACAATCCCATTTATGCCCAGGTGTATGACAAACGGGTGATGCGGCAGCTGTCTCTGTCTTTCGGGGTGTCGGCGGATTACATTCCCATGAGCGCCGGATCCATGGAAACGTTGAAACTGTCCATCTGCCGCATGCTGGAAGAAAAAAAACTGGCGGACGATTCATTGATCATTGTGCTGGCCGGCAGTTTCGGGCCGGTTCATGGGGCATCGTTCATTGAAATCGCCACGGCCGGCGCGTTAAAGGAAAAATGCGTAATTGCCTGATCGGCCGGTGGCCGGTAGTATCCTGTCCCAAAAATTTTGCCATGTATTTTTGCAATTAAAATCCTACGCGGATACCCGCATATTTTGTCTAAAACATTTCTTCATACCAGACGATAAAGCATCCAGTGCATTTTCAACTTTTTGTTATTTTTATGGGGCCGTTCTTATTTAGGATGTTATTTTTAAGGGTTGACTTGTGGAATTGTAGAACAGAAAATAATTTTTTCCCAATCTTCGACCGGCACATCATGAAAATAATGATCAAAAAGCTTGTTCACTAACCGCTCTTAAAAAAAAATCAAAGCCTTCCTTAAATTCGTCCGGTGACAGTAAGATTCATTTTAAGTCGATTATACAAAAAGACATAGGTTCAAAGCAAAAGTTTTTGTGCAGAAAATAAATTGTCAGTAATTATGTTCAAAACTTTTGGGACGAGATAATAGCAGCCAGAAGGGCAAGCCTCTTGCATATAGTATACGTGCCCAGCGTCTTTCGACGTTTCGTTACATTGTACAGGCCGCTACTTTATTCAGTTCTGTAGATTTACCCGGTGACACGGGTGGTTCAGTCCATGCTTGGGGGAACAACTTCATCACGCGACTTCGTGTTACACCTAACCTTGTTCGTTAGACAGAAGCTTCTAATCTCTTTTTAGCCTCCTCGATAGCTCGTACAACGAGCTTGGGTTTGTGAATATTGGTTGCAATAAATGTACGCGTACCCGTACGGTCCTCCCATTCCAATTCAATATCTCCTTGTCCAATAAGTCTGTTTAATATTCGATCCTCTATGTCACCCGCCATATGTACGCTGACCAAATGCTTCAGAGGAAATTCAATAACACTGTACTTTCTCGGGCTGAAGTTCTTGGTAAAAGCAACGAGCCGTCTATTTGTAACCATAATGCCAGAGTGTCTTCCAATGTAATATGTGTAGAGAATAAAAAGGGGCCCAAAGACGAATGGTGGAATGAAAGTTAATACAAAACCGATCAGATAAGCCGAGGTTTTGGCCTCAAACGCTCGGTAAACCAGAGTTTCGTCGGACTCAATGGTTGGTCTGCCCCCTACTGTTTTATCCCAACCGCCAGACTTGGTTATCTTCATTTTATCTATCTTTTCTACTACTTTCATTTTTATCTCCTCCAGTTGGATTATTGTCGGTGATGGTGAGGTGCTAAGAATTTTTTGTGCCTTTGTCGATCAATTGGTAATTCTTAACCATGAAATAAATTGTGCACACAAAATAAAAGCCCCATCCTATGACAGGAATGAAAAAGAATAATGTAATCACCGCGTGAATTAAAACTGGAACAATTACTTTTGAAAACGGCTGCCTTGCAAGAGCTAACCGCGAAATAAGTGTGCCAACGAACCCAAGGAAAAAAGTAATTAGCAGAGAAATTATGCCGAAAGCTAATATACTTCCCTCTGCTTCGGTATCCTTAATCGGGTAAATCTTTAGTGCGTAGCCTTCATTTGGGACGAAATCAACCGGTATTTCAGCGCTTGGGGTATCACCATTTTTCCATTCCGACACTTGAAAAGCGTAACGCTTCCCATCCGTCCCTTGAATTGCTCCTTCTTGACTGCTCGAATCAAACCCTAAAGTTTTTCCTTTCATGTTCTATTCCTCCTAATTATAACTGAAGTCCCGGTCAAATAACTTGATACCAGCACTATTATAGAAATGGTACAAGAAGTATCAAATCATGTGACCTGAACTATATTAGGGATAAGAACTTGCTTCTTGTTAACCAAGCTATAAAAAATCCTCCCTAATCCGAAATATTATCTCCACCTTGAAACATGTTGTACCTGTATCAGAGTAAAAAAGTTAACGCAAGAAAAAATCAAGCGTTTGAAAAGAAAAAAGAAACTATCTATAGCGCTGAGATAAATTGAAACGTTGGTCCACAAAAGCAGGCATTATCCCGCCCAAAACAATTATAGTCAAGACCCTGTTGCTCTGCCTGGCTAGCCTGCAGGCGACCTGCTATTAACGTTCAATGGTTACACTTTTTTCAGGTAGAGATTTTACACAGATTTCCAGATCACACACCGTTTTCGGAAATCGGATGGCTTGACTCTCCTGCCTCAGGTCCCGGGTTGAGGATGTCTTGTCAGGAGAGGATGATATCAGCGATTTGAACACGTCTCCAATATGAACCAGTTCATTTTGGCGAGCCAGCTTTTCGGGAAATTCCTTCTGGTTGGTTTCGGCCCCACCCATGGGGCATCTTTCATCGAGATCGCCACCGCGGGCACCATGAAGGAAAAGTGCGTGATTGCCTGATCGGCCGGTGACAGATAGTGCAGGGCATGTCGTACTTACAGCAGATCAGGTCTTCTCAGGTTGTGTCAGATTTTTTCAGGTCTTGGGGGGCCAGTCTTGCGGCCTGTGCTGCAAAACATGTATTGAGACATATCTTGCATGTATCACGCAAGTTACCATAGACCCGTGCCGGGGGGTACCTGGGGGTCTCACCCTCTGCCGCGTTTGCACAGGCGGTAGGGCATGCTGCGCTAAACGGCAAAAACTGCGGGCAGGTATGTCCTCATACAGTTTGCCGTTCTTAACGCTTCGCATGCCCAACCGCCTGTAGCAACCGCTGCAGAATGGGATTCGACCCCCAGGTACCCCCCGGCACTCGTCGTTGACCGCGAACCGACTGTTCGCACTTTATTCCACCCAATTCACTTATGGATAGCGTCCCATCCACGTTTGATCAGACTATCCAAGTTATACAACTCTTTCTCTTCAACTAGGATATTTGGCTGTAAGCCATTGCCACTACATGAACTGCCATCTGGCCCAAGCACCAGGCCGTTAGTTAAGCGCAGTACCCATCCTCCTGATAAGCGGACATCCGTTTGCGTGCTGCATTTTCCATAAGTAGGCCGACCAACCAACAAGACCTGACCATGACAACTCAATGCTGCGGCAAAAGCCTCGGCCGCACTGGCAGTATCCGGACCGATTAGAAGAATCAGAGGGCCGGGGTATTTTCTAACCTGGCGCGAAAAAAAGAAAGTTTCTTTTTCGTCTTGCAGTTGCAACCCTCCCAGCTTTGCACCTTCAGGCAAAAAAAGCGCGGCACAGTCGAAAGCTTCATAAATGTCCCCACCTGTGGATTCTCTCAAATCAATAAATATCGGCTGGTTTTCTGGTCTAATATAATCAATGCTGGCGGACAGCGCTGCACTGGTAATGCCAGCTCTGAAAAGTCGAATCCTAAGTACGTTAGCACTGTCCCGCTGCAAGAGCTCAATGTTCATAGGGGTAAACTTATCTCTTTGCAGACGAACCCCAAAGGCCTCACTTTGGCCCATACAAGCAAGTGTAAGTTCAACAAATGATCCGACATCGCCCATCAGACTTTGAGCAATGATATCCGGTGCAATATCCAGCGTGGATACACCGTCAACTTCTCTGAGTTCCACCCGTTGCTCAATCCCGGCCCGGACCATTGGCCCGCCTTGATAGGGAGTAAGAAACGCTTTTCCTTCCCTGAAAAAAAGATCTGCACCGATGCCTGCCAATCCATGTTCGTTTATCGACGGCGGACGGTATTCTTCAGGACTGAACAGCCTGGCATGCTGGTCGATCTCACGCAGCCTTTTGTCCAGTCCGTTGGCTTTCAAGTCCTGAAGAAATTCATAATCAGGAGTCACATGCAAATTATTTTGCAACGCATGTCGGATTTCGTTAATTGGCGGAAAATCATCCGCAGAGGCTCCGGGCAAAGATTGGACGGATGGCACAAGAAAAAACATCAGAATCACCCAATAACAATGCTTTCTTAAAATCAAATCCGGCCTTGGTCCCATTTTTTTTATTTTGCCAATTCATAATATAGTTCCACAAGGAGATCATATTCCTTGCGCAACTCATCACGTTGTTTAATGAGTTGTTTAAGTCGTAATGCAGCTTCCTCGCCTCCTGCTCCTTCAGACTCCAGGGTATCCAATGACAACTGTTGTTTTTGAATGCCCTTTTGCAATTCTGCGGTCAAGCCCTTCAACTCTGCAATTAGAACCTGATCATGCTCATCTGCGGTTTTCAGACGATCCAACTCAGTCAACAATTCCTCGGAGTTGTTTCTCATATCCCTGAGGGCTATTTGTTCTTCGACAATAATCTGCATCAGATCATCTCTGGTTTCTTGTAACTCCTTCTCATCGTGCTGTATTTCTTGCTGCAAAGAGCGTAAACGTTCCAGTCTTTCTTCTCGCTCCTGGATGCGTTCCTCGTAGGTTCCGGTTGCAAGTCCATGAACACCCCCAAAAAAACCTCCAGAACGGGGATCCGATGATGCTGCGCAGCCTGCAAGAATCACTATCATGGCACTGAGTAGAAAATACGATCTCATAACTGAAGCCTCTCATCAATGCTGGCAAGTTGAACACTGCCTTCTCGCAATTCCGTAAGATTATTCTCCAACTCCAAAATTTCCTGCTCCAATTCAGAAATATGAATACTTTCGTCAGCTTCAGACCCTTGCTCTTGCTCTTCTAGAATAGCAATCAAAACGTCAAGTTCATTAGATAGATCTTGTTCTAATTCATCATTAAATTCCAGCTGCTTAGACAGTTCATTCTTTTTAGCAATCAAAGACTCTTTTCTGGCCTCTCCCTGTGCATGTTCAGTTTGCAAATAATCGACTTCTTTTGAAAGACGGGCAATTTCTACCTGCAACTGTTTATTGTATTCTCTAGCTTTTTCATTATACTCAGCTACCCGCTGAATTTCTCCAGTAAGGAATTCTTCTCTGTTAGCATATTGATTTTTTCTTTGAGCTATGATGTTGCCTATCGTTAGACCTGCTGCTCCTCCTATTGCTGCACCTATTGCAGCACCTCTACCCCCTCCAATAACTGCACCCAAGGCAGTGCCAACAGCAGCTCCCACAGCTGTACCCTCGGCCACGGTTTTTTCTTTATCAGACATTGTAACGCAGCCAGAAAGTAACATACAGAAAATCAAGAATGTCACGCCAATCATTTTTTTCATAACACCATCCTCCCTTAAGTTGTGATCTTGATGATCATGATAAAGTTAATCTACAAAGTCCTTGAATTCTCTTTGGAACGATTCAAGCCAACCTTGGGAATTAACGCTGTCAGATTTTTTATATTCCTGCACATGAACGGAAATTAGTTCCACCACAAGCTTTTCCCTGCTGGAAAGAGTCTTCTCATCAAAGGCCTTCAAAAAACTCTCAATATTGCTCGTGCCTGAATCGGCCAGTCCAGTGATGTTCACCTGATATTCATGCAATTGGTTCTGAAGCCTGGATTCCAAACCCGGAATTGGTTTTTCCAGAACTTCCAGATTCTTTTGATAACGTGATGACATATCTGCAAGGCGCTGTGCTCGTTCTATAACAGCATATGCCCGCTCCAGCTCATTGGTCAGGATGCCTATATTTACACCGTTGCGAAGGGCTTCCTGTGCCAAGCTCTTCTGATCAATTTGAACAACTTCAATCTCTTTATCCTCTACAAAAAAACTTTTTAACAATGCAGTACCAACAACAACAAGCACAGCAAATATGATTATAAAAGGTAATACTTTGATTAAATTTGCTTTTTTTTTCTTTATGTTTGCGGTTACATCAATATTTCCGGTCACCTTGGTGTCAGTGCGCGGGTTGTCTGTGAACCCGTCACTCCATTTCACGAATTGATAGCCTGGCTCTGATGTCGCTGTGACTGCTGTACCGTTCTCACCTTGTGTTACTTTCTGAAAAGACTCACCTGTAATCGATCCGTTATCCTCTGCTTTATAAGTTAATGTGTATTGGTTAGTCGAGAATGTTGCAACAACGTCAATATCATTTTTAACATCAATATCAGTACGTGTCGGTTCAACAACACCATCACTCCATTTCTCAAAATGATACCCCTCCGCGGGTACCGCCGTATTGGGTGTACCGCCTTCGCCATGATTCACGGCCTGGGGGGAATCACCCTCGATGGAGCCGTTGTTTCCGGCTTTATAGGTCAGGGTATACTGATTGTTTTCTTGTTTAGGGCCATCATCATATGCTACGGAAAATTCTTCTTCTAACTTACTCTCAACTTCTAATCTTATTTTATCACTTTCAAGTTCAGGTGAAAATTTTTTATCTGTTTTTGATTCTATCTTTCCATCTTCCTGATCGTCCTGTTTTTTACCACAGTATGGACAATAAGTTACATCTGAAAAATGTTGCTTTTTACATTTAATGCATAACTTTTCTTGATTTTCCATGACCTCTTTTTTCATTTGCTGATACTGCATCCAATGAGCTGTATGCTTGGTATATTTTGGTGTATTATTGAAGATGCGGTTCCAAAAAAAACTTTTTACAGCCGCAGAAGTCAAAAGTCAGGGGACAGTATTCATCAAAAAAACAAAGAGTTAAGTGACCCATGTTTAGTACAACCTGTTCCTTTCTAATTTGTTGCAGTTGCATTATAATTGGTCGCTTTAGCTCAATTGGCTCTGAAAAATTTTCCCATCCGCTGAATATCAATTCTCCGGAATTGGTGGAGGCTCATCATCTCCAAGCAGGTCAAAAAGTTCTTCAAATTCACCAACCCTCTGCCAAGTTTTCAGTCCCTTACGCCAAACCAGGGTATCCGGAGCTATCTCAAGCTCACCAGATACCTGTTTCGCTTTCAGTTCATCCATGGTAAACGGTCCAAGTTTTTTATTGTTTAACGCTAAATGGTATTTTGGTCCCCCGGGAAGCGGCGGAGGAACACCATCTTCAGTACCGTCGCCACCCTTGTACCGTGAACCATCGTCCACACCGCTCGAAGTCGGGTTCGACGTCTCGCCGACCCGCGCCTTCAGGCCCGCCAACTGTCTGATCTCGTCGTCGGAGTGGCGCGTGAAATCCACCGACCACTTGTCGGTTGCCACAGGCCCGTGCTTGGGATCGAAGTTGGCCTCCTGCGGGGTAGTATCGTTGGAGGAATTCTTAATCTCCAGCGCCCAACTATTCCGACATTCATCCAGCGAGGCCAGCAGGGCGCCGGTTTCGGCGGCTATGGCGCTACGCTCCGGAGCTGCATCGAACTGCTTGGTGTATTCTTTGGCCACCGCCAGGGCTGCATGGTGGGCTATTCCGCCGTGGCGCTTCTCATCCGTTCCGGCCATGGTTACCATGCGCGGAGCGTAGCTTTGATGGGCAATGCTGTAGAACAACGCCGCGGCCAGAAGTTTCTGCATCGTCGACATGCGCTGCTCGACATCTTCAACCTGCCGGCGCAGAAGCCCTTCTTTGCCTTCGGGGAAATCTTTCTTCAGATAGATATGCTGTTCACGGCCGATTGCTAGCCAGTCGGCCACGTGGGTGGTCTTGGCGTTAATCGCATAGCGCCCATCCGGCTCGGACCGACGTCGCAGCAAACCCAGGCCGACACCCTTCAAGTACAGTTTGAGCTTGTCGTGCAGTATCCGCAGCTTTTCAAGGCTCATTTCGGTCGGCTGCTGGAAAAGCTCGACTTTACGGTGGTTGTGCAGCGGCAGCATCTGTTCGCCTTCGCTGGCCTGTTTGTAGGCCCTCCACCAGTCGTCGTGCAGCGCGATCAGCGCGTTTAACGGCAGGCCGCTCAGCTCGCTGTAGATCACCAGGCGGCCGCGTTGACCAGATGACACCGCAAAAAGTTCCTTGTTCTGCAGCTCCGGCGGCAACACCGGTTGAATCTCCTCCTTGAACCGTTGCAAAAATTCCGGCGCGTCCTCCACCGCGACGAAAGAGCTGATCATTTGCGGCTTCCAGCAGTTTTCTTTGATCTTCTCAATATCGCAATTCACCCATGGCATGGCGTTTCGGAACGCCTCCCGGAATAGATTTTTGCGCTCTGCCGGGGGCATGACCTCCAGCGCCTGGCGCACGGTGGGCAACTGCTGCTCGAGCGCCTGCATGTTCTCCCGCGCCCTGCCTCGCAGGGTGCTGATGATACGCGGCCGCTGCTTGTCGTCGCGCAACTGCTCGAACAGCTCGCGCGAGCCCCCGAACTCCGCCAGTGCCTCGGCGCCCCACTTGGCGAGCTGCGCGCGGTTAACGCCCTCGGCTTCAGGCATACCGCCGCCGGGAATGAAGTTTCGCAGCGGGGTGCTAGAATGCGTGGTATCGTCCAGCACCCGAATCTCCGCTTCCAGCTCCCCCAGGGCGGCACGTACCGCTGCACGGCCGCGCTCGAACTCCGCCATGATCCCGGTGGCGCCGGTCTCGCTGCCCTCTCCCATGGCCGAGGGCTGTCCCAATTCTGCGATCACTTCATCGCGCAGCAGCACAATCGCCTCGCGGCAGGCCAGCGCCCGAAGGCGGTAATAGAGGTAGTAGCGCATGGCCTCCTCCGCCTGGCCGAGAAACCGCAGGCAGGCCTCGCGGTCCGAACCACGCAGCAGACCCTTTCTCGCCGCCTTCTCCAGATTGGTCAGTGCCCGGGTGTAGTAGCCCTGGCGCAGCTCGGTGGCGAGCTTGTCCAGTTCCTGCGCGGTCTTGCTCAGGCGGTGACAGACGCCCGTGCCCTCCACGGTAAGGGCGCCGCGCACCTCACGGATGAGGCTGATGGTGTAGCTCAGTCCGCCCTTCTCGCGGTTATCGAGACGTGCGTAGAGTGCGTTCCGCAGGCCGTTCTTGCCGGCAAACTCGTTCATAATGCGCCGGCGCTGTTCCTTGAGTGCGCGCGGATAGGTGGCGTCGTACGCGGCGGAGTCTACAGCCCCCTCAATGTCTCGTTCCCGGGTCTGGCGGATTAACTCGGCCTGCGCCCGCCACTCCGAAAGGTCCCGGCCGCTCTCGCGCAATTCTGCAAAGCCGCTGCGGACATGGTCGCTCATGACTCGATCCAGGCGCGTATCACCCTGCTGCATAAGGTTATCGACCAAGGGGAAATCCGCTAGCGAACGCTCCTTGGCGCCAGGGATGAAATCCGGGAAATCCTGAAAATAGCCGGAGTCTTCCAGATGCAGTTGCGTGGCGAGGAAGTCGGTGACCTCGGGCCCGGTGGGATGGTTGACCTTGTCGTACTCGGCCATGCGGAAGAAGGCCTGAATCATGTCACGGGCCGCCTCCGCGGTCTCACGCTCAAACTGCGTGCGCCCCTGGGTGTAGAGCGTTACCTGGCCGAAGGACGAGTAGGACCGGCTGAAGCGCTGCGAGCATGCTCCCAGTTCTTTCTCCATCTCCTTCGACATGGTCGGGACGAAATGCAGTTGCTTGAATTCCGTCTGATTGACCAGGTCTTCACGCCGTTTGCCGCGCAGCACCGGATCGTGCAACTCCTCATACAGGGCATCGGCGATCATGCCGTAGAGGTGATTGCGGTCCCCGGTGCTCTGATGGACGAAATTGGTGTTGTCCACCAGATACACGTCGTCATAAGGACGAGAAGCCTCGTTGTTCAGGCCCTTCGCCCAACTCTTGACGTAGGTGCCGTAAAGACTGTCGCGCATGCAGTATTCCAGTTCGGTGAGCGCGGCGTAGGAGTTGGCCATCACTCGCTCCTTGAGTGCGCTGAAGGCCCCGCCGGTCAGAGCATACAGGTTCACCTCCGCAGGTTTGGGATACATCAGCGACTTGCACAGATACCCCATGTCGATGAAGGCTCCAGCACCGGTACCGCCAGCGATAGAGCACAGCACCACGATCTTCACTTGGTCCTCGATCTCCAGTCCCAACGCCTTGAGCCGGTCATTGCCTACGTTCTGAAGCAGGGCGCTTGCCTTGATTTTGATCGCCGCATTGATATTCTCGACATCGTCGAAGAACAGCAGTCGGGCGACGGAGCGGACCTGGCCGGCGCCCTGGTCGGCGCGGATGGCGCGTAATTCGCCCTCGGGCAGCCACTCCTTGATATGGGGGTAGCGCTCGATCTCCTCGCCGCGCAGGTACTTGTCGATGTCCAGCCCCTTCTGTATGCAATCTCTGGCCGGCAGCTCAATGAGCCTGCGCAGGGGGTCCTGCTTCGAGCCTTTCTTGCCCTGCCTTCGCTCGTCTTCCGCCTTGCCGGTATAGGTATCGAAGTACAGGAAAGCAGCCACCGGGAAGTCCTCCATACTCTCGATGCGCTTGCCGTTCCACAGGGTCTGTAGAATCCTGCGGCGCAGGCGCAGCATGATTTCCTTGCCGGTGCCTCCGATACCGATGTACAGCGTCGGCCGGATGCGCTTGTATTGCTCCGCCGGCGGCGCAGCAGGTTCGATTTTAGACGTTTGTTGCTTTTGTTCTGCGTCCATGGCTTGCTCCCTATGTTTGTCCGCTCGTATCGTGCCTACTATACCTGCGTGGACCAAGTGTAAAGGTTCCCTCCCACGAGGTCGTAGACAAACAGCTTGTGATTATGCATGAATACCTGCGGCCATTGTCGGCCGTCACACTGCAGCGCTACCTCCAGGCTCTGTAGCGAGCCCGGGGTGCGGCTGAGAAAAAGCTCGCCACGCATGATGGCTTCGACTTTGCCCTCGAGCAGGACCGGCATGGCGCTCTGGTCCTTGAAACGCAGCACCAAGGCACCCTCGTCGCCGATCGCGCACAGTGGCACTAAAAAACTGTCGGGCTCGGTGCGGTAGGCGGCCTTGCGGCTGCTGCTATCATTCCACGGCGAAACAAGATAACGCTCCGCGAAGCGGAAACACAGGCGACTGGCGCTGAAATACGTCCCGTCCACCAGCCGGCACTCTGGGGCAGCGCGGGCAGCCACGCGGCTGAAGGCCCAGCACGTCTCTCCGTGTTCGTTCGGCGCATGGCCGATCTGCCACAGGCGCCCGTCGCAAGTTTCCAGCACCTGGGTGCCGAGTACAGCATTGAAATGATGGCTCCACCCCTTCCAGCCGGCACGACCTGACTGATGGTAGCCCAACAGCCCGCCGCGTCCTACCCAATGTGCTTCACCGTCCTCCACCGCCACCGCCGGGCGCGACAGCCAGCCCTCGCTGGCGGGCGCCTCATCGACCTCCGACAAGGTCCATTTTCCGGGCCAATCCAGATAGCGCGAGGCCAAGCACATGCGCCCGTTTTCGGACAAGGCGGGCATGACGATGCGCCCGGCCAGCAGGGCCGCGGCGCCCAGCGGACGCCAGTTGGATACGTCCGCCCGTGCCGGACCGGATGCCGAGGTATCGATCCACACCGCGCCTTCCCGCGTAGGATAGACCAGCAGCGCATCGGTGGTCAACGCGCCGAACAGCGCGTGGGGTATGTCGTGGTGTCCCGTAGGCGGGTCGAGCAACGCCCGCCATTCCCCGGCCGGTCTACTCCACACCCAGACTTGGCCGGAATCGCCGTCCAATGCGATGAGCCGGTTGCGTTGACGCAACCTAACGAAGGTAAATCCGGTCCCCCGCGGCAGACCGTGCTGATCTGCTGGGCCTGACGGCTTCGCTTCGGCGGGAAACGCGAACATCGGCCAGTGTACCTCCCCCATCGCCGCTTCGTCCCGGCAGTAGGCACTCAATGTGCCGCCGCACAGGGGGCAGTAGGAGAAGGCCGAAGGCAGCCAGCCAGCGGCGTCCTCGCACTTCGGGCAGCGCTTAGGATCGAACTGTTCCAGATCGCCGGACTGCTCCGAGTACTGCAGCGCACCCAGTTGCACGCCGAAGAAACGCCCGGCCTCGTTCTGTAACCAGACCGATTCGTGCGGATCCGACATCTGCCAGCGGAAGGTCATGTCCACCCCTGCTTAACGCCCCACGCGGGAGGCGCGCGCTCCTAAGAAGGAAATGATGAACACGATGAGCAGAACGATGCTGATCACCGCCACGGGCACGATGAACTGCAGGGCTGTCCACAGGTTGCCCAGCAGGCCGATGGTCACGGAAAAACTTAGCACTACTAGCAGCACGTAAAGCGAATTGCCGGCCGACTTGGCACGAGCGTAATCGGCGAACTGGGCTTGCAAGGAGGTGATCACGGCCTTTCGCGGCAGCAGCATCAGCCCCAGCAGGCCGAGCATCACCACCACCGCAATGACGAGGTCGGTGGTGGAAATCCCCGTATTTAAAAGCCCACCCAGAAGACCGGTCTCTAATCCTTTATCAGCGCTGTCCCCGATGGCCGGTGAACCCATATCACGTAAGGTTTCCACGGGGTTAGGAATCTTGAAATCTGTTCCGGAATTACTCATTCTCAACACCTCGTTTTCGTAATTGTTAGATATAACTCAGCTTTCAGGACAAATCCTGATTATCAATAACCTTGACGGAGGCCTTTCCTGTCAGGCCCATCATTACTTTTGCATTGATACCGCTGTTTCGGTCTCTTATTATCTGCGACTGAAAAGGCCTTAAAGATACTTTTCTGACCATATCACCTACCTGTACCGTATCGGTTCGGGGGATGCGAGTAAAAAATATGAATCCAATTACTCCAAAGACAACCGCTGCGATAACTCCTAAAGAGATAATTAATGGAAATATGGAGTAATGGACAGTGAGTCTCACAGGAATAGAGGCTTTACTCGAGGTGATTTCCTTGTTGTCAAAGAACAGCGAAGGTAATTGATCAAGACCGTACAGTCTTTCCATTTTGTCAGAAAAGGCCTCTGAAAAACTTAATGAAACATTTTGTAAATTAATATCCAGAAATCCTGATACATCTGTCCGATCTACAAACAGACCCTCAAATCCCTCTGGTCGCTGGATTGAAGAAGTCCTTATGCGTAAAATTACAGTCACACCTTGGTCCAAGGGTTGGAGATCATTAATCACGCTCGGGGAAATTACCGCCTGAACCTGCCCTGTGTATCCAGATGTAGAATAGGCACTCCAGACAACACTGGAGTCTGCCTGATCAACGATATGAGGATAGAAATCGCTCTGCAGTTGTCCCTCAATAAGGATTTCCTGGGGTTTGCCGCATTCTATGCCTTCAATAAGAAGAACATTATCTCTCAATAGAACAGATAGTTCCTCCGGATGGACGCGAGATGGAATAAAACGGAGAGGAATAGTATCAAAAGGTTTTAACATGACAGCCGGATTGGAAAACAGTCCAGACTTGTCAATCCGCTCTGTCAGCGCTTTAAGCAGCGCCCCACCCTGTTCTCCATATCCAATGCCGTAAATGATCAAGCCATTTTCTGAGTAAAGGGGGCCAGTGACCGGCATTCTGAGCGGATAGGCTGTCAATTGAGTGATGGCCGGGGAATTGCTGAGTTGGTGAAAGAAAGCCCTGGTATTCTCAATAACTCGGGGATCGTTGTCTGGAGCAACCCTATTATTGGTAATCATCCAGATAACCCCCGCTCGTCCCTCTAAAATATTATTGATAGCCCCGATAAGAGCGCCTTGAAAGTCAGAGTCAGCATAGTGACCGTCAGGACGACGTGGCAAGTCTATATCAACCAATGCTTGGCGGACAACCCCCGGTTTGAATGAACCTTGATAAACAACGTGAGGAGTGGCGCGGCCGGGAATATGACCGTCCTGATTAAAACTTGCAACGCTCAACTCTCCACCAATTGCCAAATAATCCCCCAGCGCAGCCAATAAGGGCATCATGGGTGAATCCGGATCTTTGAAAAAGGGTTCCATCCATCCAGAATTCTGCACCAGAAAAGCCTGCCTGGGTGTTCCCTCAGCCAGAACAATACCTGGCGTAAAAAAGCCCCACGAAATAAAAAACCCCAAAAAAAAGATAAATGCTATTTTATTAATCGTTTGATGATAGGTATTTTGTTTATGACTCATTTAAAAATTCTCGGTGTTGTCCGATTAAGAAATTGCATGGGTACCAAACACGCGGTCAAGCAGCCGCAAAGTACTCGTTTTGAATCAGAATACGCAGCTCCCTGAAACGCTTGATGCCTTAACCTTTCTCCAAACTGCTCACAGCAATATAGGGTAGGAAGTTCCTTTTTGTCAATCAAAATATAAGTTAATTATTTATAGTTCTTCGCAGATGAATTGATACTAATTTGGGCCACATTCCTGCTCCTCAGACAATATATCTTCAGTCCAGAAACTATCTTCAATACCCCTCACTTTTTTGATAATTTCTGTGCATGTTTTTCCTGTCACCTTTGTAAAACCGACTTCAAGTTGATTTATAATATTTTTCATTGTGAAGTCTGAATTTCTGGCTATGTGATTTTTTACAACGTCCCAGCATGTTTCTATTGGTTGCAGTTCGGGGTGATAGGGGGGGGCCGGATAACTTCATGACCATTGGAGCGTGCAATCTCATCGATTGCATAAGACGGTTCAGGCGCTATTTTCTTCAAAATTTCAACCAGTTCCGATTTCAGACAATCAGTGCGGCAATATAATTTATTTTTCTCCAACCACGCCAATATTCTTTTCTTGGAACAAAGAGGTGTCGGCGGTGAATATTCAGCAAGAGTGTTGTGATAGGATGCATTATCCATTATGATCAGGCTATTTGACGGGATGTTTTCAAGGAGCATTTCTACGAAACATTTATACTTGAATGTAAAAAAAAAATTTATGGCCATAAAATTCAGTGCGATTTTGTTGAATCATGAACATTTTTACAAAGCTAGTTGAATTTTATCCATATATGAACTGCAGTAAGGGAAGTCCGTTTCCGTTGGCTGAACCGATGAAGACCATGATGCTGCAGTGCTAATTGGCCATTCCTACCTTCTATGCATGAACTCGATCGCTGAAACGGGTTTGCGAATTCATCTGCCATCTTTTCGATCAACTCTAATTCGGCAGGAATGCCTGAAAGGAGAAATGGAGCCGGGAACCTTTTGTTGAATGGCTGTAAATATAAATGAAAAAGCAGCATCGGCACTCTGCTGAAAAGGTCCACACAGCTTTATATGTAATAATCCTTGCCGTGGGTCAGAATTCGGATTGCGGGGAGGTGCCGGGTGTCTGAAACAGTTCTTCCGCATGGTATGAACTTCTCACAAACGGGCCGGACGCCACTTTTTTAAATCCCATGTGCCGGGCGGTGTCTGCCAGGTCATCAAATTCTTCCGGCGGATAGAATTTTTCCACGGGCAGATGGTTCCGGGTGGGCTGAAGATACTGGCCGATGGTGAGCATGTCGCACCCGTGATCCGCCAGATCCTGCAATGTTTTTTCCAGTTGTGCCCGGGTTTCGCCTAAGCCCACCATGATGCCGGATTTGGCCGGCATGTCCGGGTTCAGGCGTTTGACGTTTTTCAGCAGGTCCAATGATCGCTGGTACACGGCTTCGGGTCTTGCTTGTACATACAAATCCGCCACGGTTTCAATGTTGTGGTTGATCACGTCCGGACCGGCATCCATCACGGTTTTCAGGGCATTGACATCCCCTTGAAAATCCGGGATCAGCACTTCCACCCGGATGGTCTGATCCTTATCCTGTCCCATTTTTTTGATGGCGCGGATCACGGCGGCAAAATGGGCGGCCCCGCCGTCGGGCAGGTCATCCCGGGTCACGGAAGTGACCACCACATAGTGAAGGCCTAGATCCATGGCTGCTTTGGCCACCCGGGCCGGTTCATCCGGATCCACGGGCAGGGGCGGGCGGGCCGTGATATTGCAGAACCGGCAGTGCCGGGTGCACTGGTCCCCTAAGATCATGAACGTGGCCGTATTCTTGGAAAAGCATTCAAACATGTTGGGGCAGTTGGCTTCCTGGCAGACCGTGTGAAGCTTGGCCCCAGACAGCAGCCGGGTGACCCGGGCATAATCCCCGCCTCTGGGCAGATGTTTTTTCAGCCAGGCCGGCTTTGTTTTTTTTTCAGCACATTGATGCATGGGCAGACTCCTTTACGGGATGAAAATGAAACCATTGACAAAAATAGGTGATCAGGGTTTCTTTGATGGTTGCCATGGGAAGCGGGGGATCGGCCATTCCCTGGTCTTTGAGTGCCTGTGCCAGGGAGGTCATTAAAACACCGGACATGCCGCAGGGATTGATCCAGGAAAACGGGGTCAGGTCCAGGGACACGTTCAATGCCAGGCCGTGGATGCTGATGCCGTGTTTAATGGACAACCCCACGGACCCGATTTTTTTGGCCCCTTTCCACATGCCGTGGTTCCGGGGATCCCGATGAATGGACACCCCGAAATCTTTGGCCGTCTGTCCCATGATCTCTTCTAAGCCATACACAAAATCCGTGACCCCGATTTTGGCCTGTTCCAGGTCCACCACGGGATACAGCACGGCCTGGCCCGGACCGTGATAGGTGACATTGCCCCCCCGGTCCGTCTGCACCAGGGCCACGCCCCGGTCTTTGAGAAAATCTTTGGACCGGGTCAGGTTTTCCTGTCCCCCGTTTCTGCCGAACGTGAACACGGACGGATGCTGGACAAAAAAGATTTTGTCCGGCCGGGTCCGGTCTTCAATTTTTTCTTTGCGGGCGGTCTCCTGGAAATTCAGTGCCGTGGTGTATTCCAGGAGACCTAAATCCTGGAATACACCGGCACTGGACAGGGTGTTTATCCTCTGAGGCATGGCTTTCTGGCCGCGGCCACTTCATCTAAACGGGTCACCTTGGGCAGCACCGGAGCGGCAGTCAGTTTTTCCGGATCGGTTTGTGCTTCTTTGGCAATGGCTTTCACCGCATCGATGAACTGGTCGATGTCTTCTTTGGATTCGGTTTCCGTGGGTTCCACCATGAACGCGCCGTCCACCACCAGCGGGAAGTAGACTGTGGGCGGATGAAACCCGTAATCCAGCAGCCGTTTGGCCATATCCATGGTGGAGATGTGATATTCCTGCTGTTTGGCATCGTTAAACACGCATTCATGCATGCAGGGCCGGTCATAGGGCAGATTCAGGGTGCCTTTGAGGGATTCCTTGATATAATTGGCATTGAGCACGGCCAGGCGGGACGCATCCAGCAGGCCCTGGGCCCCCATGGTCAGAATATAGGCATAGGCCTTGACCATGACTCCGAAATGCCCGTAAAACGTGTGGAGCCGGCCGATGGAATCCGGGCAGTCCGTCACGAATTTAAAGGTATCCAGGTCTTTTTCCACCCGGGGAACAGGCAGAAACGGTTTCAGTTTGTCATTGACCGCCACGGGACCGGATCCGGGTCCGCCGCCGCCATGCGGGGTGGAAAAGGTTTTGTGCAGGTTCAGGTGAAGCACGTCAATGCCCAGTTTTCCGGGTTGCACCACACCCATGATGGCGTTCATGTTGGCCCCGTCCCCATATACCAGACCGCCTTTGGCATGGACGATCTCGCAGATCTCTTTGATGTTTTCCTCAAACAACCCCAGGGTATTGGGATTGGTGATCATGATACCCGCGGTTTCTTCATCCATGATGGCTGCCACGGCTTCCGGTTCCAGAATCCCTTTGGGCCCGGATTTGAGGTTGACGCTTTTGTATCCGCACAAGGTGGCGGAGGCCGGGTTGGTGCCGTGGGCCGTGTCGGGAATGATGATCTTGGACCGCTGTTTGCCCTGTTTGGCGTGATAGGCATGGATGATCAACATGCCGGCCAGCTCCCCGTGGGCTCCGGCAGCGGGTTGCAGGGTGACGGCATCAAATCCGGTGATTTCCGCCAAAGCACGTTCCAGGTCATACATGAGCCGCAACGCCCCCTGGGAGCAATCATCGCCGGCCAGGGGGTGTGCTCCGGCAAATCCCTGACGGGCTGCCTGGACTTCATTGGTTTTGGGGTTGTATTTCATGGTGCAGGACCCTAAGGGGTACATGCCGGAATCCACGCCAAAGTTCCACTGGGACAGCCTTGTATAATGTCTGACCACGTCCAGCTCGGACAGCTGGGGCAGGTTGGGGGCATCCCCGGTCAGGGCTGCATCCAGAGGGGCCCGTTTAACATCCGCTTTGGGCAGAGAAATGGCGCACCGGCCTTCCCGGCTTTTGTCCCACACATTGGGTTCGTTGAATATCAATCCTTTGGTGCCTGGCCGCTGAGTCATCATGCCACCTCCTTTGCCAGCTGATCCATCTGCTGTTTGGACACTTTTTCCGTGGCGCAGAACAGGTAATGGTCGGTCAATTCTGGGTAATACGGGGCCAGATCCAGACCGGCGAACACACAGTGCCGGTTGATCAGATCGGTCCGTTTTTGGTTGAAATCTTTGGGCGCTTTCATCACAAACTCGTTGAAAAACGGCCGGTCAAACACGGGTTCAAACCCGGCGTCCGTGAGAACGGATTTCAGGTACACGGCTTTGTCATGGTTGAGCTGGGCGATTTCCCGGATTCCGATCTTGCCGATGGTGGACAGGTACATGGCCGCAGTCATGGCATTGAGTCCGTTGTTGGAGCAGATGTTGGACGAGGCTCTCTCCCGGCGGATATGCTGTTCCCGGGTGGACAGGGTCAGCACATACCCGTCATCCCCGTTGCTGTCTTTGGCCCGGCCCACCAGACGTCCGGGCAGGTCCCGCATGAGTTTGGATGTGCCGGCCAGAAGACCCAAACCCGGACCGCCGAATGTTTTGGCAATGCCTAAGCTCTGGCCTTCACCCGCCACCAGATCGGCACCGAATGATCCCGGGTTTTTCAAAATTCCCCAGGCCAAGGCTTCGGTAAAAGAGGTGATGAACAGAATTTTTTTGGTGTCCGCCACTTTTTTGACCGCAGCCAGATCTTCGATATGCCCGAAAAAGTTGGGGGACTGCACGGCCACGCCGGCAATGCCGTCCATGGCTTCCAGGGCGGCCATATCAGTGAGACCGTCTTTGGTGTGAGGAATCAGCACCATCTCATATCCCGTGGGTTTGAGATAGGTGTCGATGATTTCCCGGTGACTGGGATGCACCAGATCGGACACGGCGATCTTGTCGGCTTTTCTGTTTTTGCGCAACGCGATCAACGCGCATTCGGCCAGGGCCGTGCCGCAGTCGTAATGGGAGGCCGTGGCAATGTCCATGCCCAGAAGCTCTGTGACCATGGTCTGGAATTCATAAATACCCTGGAGGGTTCCCTGGCTGACTTCCGGCTGGTACGGGGTATAGGCCGTGGCGAATTCAGACCTGGATACCAGATAGGGAATGATGGCCGGAATATAATGGTCGTAGCTGCCGGCCCCGATCAGGCAGGTGTAGCCTTTGCAGGCAATATTTTCCGAAGCCAGTTTCTCCATGTAGTCGTTGAGTTCCCACTCACTCATGGGCGCCGGCAGGTTCAGGCCGTCTTTGACTTTGACGGCATCCGGAATGGTTTTAAACAGGTCATCCAGAGACCCGGCTCCGGCAACGGCCAGCATCTTCTGGATATCTTCCTGTGTATGAGGCAGATAACGCATAGAATTTATCCTTTCAACATCTCAAGGTATGCGGCTTTGTCCATCAGTGCATCCATTTCAGACGGGTCGGATGGTTTGACTTTGATGATCCATCCACTCTGATAGCAGTCTTCATTCACATTTTCCGGTGCATCTTCCAGATCTTCGTTGATGGCTACGATCTCGCCTGCGATGGGCATGTACATTTCAGAGACAGCCTTGACCGACTCCACGGACCCGAACTCATCTTCTGCGGAAAAAGAATCTCCGACAGCGGGCATTTCCACAAACACGATTTCTCCCAGCTGATCCTGGGCATAATCATTGATGCCGATGGTCACGGTATCCCCGTCGACTTTGGCCCATTCGTGATCTTTGGTGTATTTAACGTCTTCAGGTAAATTCAGTTCATTGATGTCTTTCATGAGAGCCTCCTTTTTAGTTTAAATAAAATGGGTGATTTTTTTTCTGGCGGTTCTGTCCGGCCGGATGTCAGTGACGATGGTCACGCTGATGGCGCGCTTGCCTTCTTTGAGCATGAGTTTTGTGCCCGGTTCCAGGTGTTTTGAGACCATGACAAATCCGCAGGCAATGCCTTTGATTTTAATGTTGTCCGGCAGACCCGGGGTGTTGATGCTGATAATTTTTCCTTCATGCCAGGTGATGCCCATGTCCGTGGCACAGGTGAGCACATGCCCGATCTGTCGTTCGTTTTCGTCAAACACGCCCGTGGTTTCTCCAGCTGCCACTTTTCTCAAGCTGTCTCCCACAAAGGGAAACACATATACATCATCTGTTTCAGGCACCAGGGCTGCAGCGCCTAAGAAATCCTTGGTAAACCCGGATTTGTCCGCATTGTAGGGCAACGCAAAATCCCAGGGATGGTTCATGAATTTGAAATGACCGATATCCTGGTGGGACAGGGGCAGCCCGGCCCCGGCCCGGAGAGAATCCCGGGCCCCTAAGCCGCAGGCCGTGATACCGAAGGATTCACCTTCAGCCAGCACCTGTTTCCACAGATCCACAATCGCGTCCGGGAGAATGAAGATTTCAAACCCGACTTCACCGGTGTATCCGGACCGGGACAGCAGCAGGGGTGTGCCGTCTTTCAGTTTTACCGCCCCCGCATCCGGGTGGTTGGGATCAAAATGACCTTTAAAGGAAAAATAGGGCATTTTGGCAAACACCAGGTCCGGGGACTGGATTAATTTAGACAGAATCCGCACGGAGTCGATTCCCTGGATATCCATTTTAGCGATCCGGTCCGTGAGGTCCGTGATGGTGACATCCCGGTCTTTTTTGTGTTTGTTCAGGTGGTCGGCAATCGCACCGCCCATACCGGCGTTCACACAGACCATGAACGAGGTGTCGGAAAATTTGTACACAATCGCGTCATCCAGACAGTGCCCTTTTTCATTGAGCAGTGCCCCGTACACACACCGGCCCACGGCCAGGGGTGCCAGATCTCTTGTGAAACAGAAATTGAGTAAAGAGAATGCATCCGGTCCTTCCACAGTGACACAGGCCATGTGGCTGGTATCAAATATGCCGGCGGAAGTGAGCACGGCCAGATGTTCGTTTTTGACTCCGGTGTCATACCACAGGGGCATGTCGTATCCGCCGAAGTCAGCCATGTTGGCACCGGCATCCAGGTGCCATTGGTGCAGTGGTGTGGTTTTCATAATAATGACCTTCAAATTTAAAGATTAAAAAATATAGGGAACCTTTAAATTATATGACTTGTATACAACAAAGGTTTCCACGGACCGGATACCGTTAATCTTGGCGATTTCTTCAGTATAAAATTCCAGCAGTCCGAATTCTTTTTTAAACATGACCATGATCAGCAGGTCAAACCGCCCCGTGACCACATTGGTATGAATGACTCCCCGAAGCCGGCTGATCTCCTCGCCTTTTTCCACCAGATTCATTTCTGACAATTTGATACCGATGATCACCACCCGGTGACCCGGGAGCATGTCAGGATCCACCAGACCGCAAATCTCCAGTACGCCTTCTTCCTGCAATTTATTTACTCGGGACCGGACGGTGTTTTCCGTGATTTCAAGCTTGTCCGCAATTTTCTTGAAAGACCGTTTTCCCTGTTTGAGTTCCCTGATGATGTCGATATTTGTCTGATCTATTTTCATTCCACCTCTTTTATGCTGATAAAGTGAGGAAAACATAAATTTTTTTTAATTATCTTGATCATTAGACCAGATTAATGATAATGTCAATTAATTTTTAAAAAATTTGTGAAAAATGAAATTAAAAAAAGATAAATTTATAGATTTTCCATGAAAGGAGGAGGCATGACAGAAAAAATCGTGGTGATCGGCGGAGGGCCGGGGGGATATGTGGCGGCGTTGCGGGCCGCGGCCTTAGGCGCGGATGTGACCGTGATCGAAAAAGAGAACTTAGGGGGCACCTGTCTCAACTGGGGATGTATTCCATCCAAAATCATGAAAAATACGGCGGATATGCTTCAGAAATGCAGAAAAGCGTCGGATTTCGGCATTCAGCTGGAGGGGTCCGTGCTGCCGGACATGGCCGGGCTCATGGCCCGAAAAAACAAAATTCTGGCATCCCAGCGGGCCGGCATTGACGGTCTGCTCAAGGGACGAAAGGTCCATGTGATCAAAGGTTGTGCCAGAATCACCGGACCCGGGACCCTGGCAGTGACGGGTGAGGATGATACCGCGGCATCCTTGAGCTGGGACAAACTCATTATCGCTGTGGGAACCCGGCCCATGAATGTGCCGGATTTTGCCTTTGACGGCAAAAAGATTCTGTCTTCCAATGATATTCTGGTGCTGGATCATGTGCCAAAATCCATGACCATCGTGGGCGGCGGGGTGATCGGATGCGAATTCGCAGGGATTTTCACGGCCTTAGGCACGAAAGTGACCATTGTGGAAGCCATGTCCCGGCTTTTGCCGTTGCCGTCCGTGGATACGGCCATGTCCAAACTGTTGCTCAGGGAGATGAAAAAACAGAAAATCACAGTGCTCTGCGATACCGTGGTGACGGCATGTGACACCTCCGGCAGCGGCTGCCAAATTTCTCTGGCCAAAAGCCCGTTCACGGACAATCCCAAAGCCAAAGATCCCAAAACCGATACCATTGCCTCGGATCTCATGGCTGTCTGCATCGGCCGGACCCCGCTGTCCGCGGATCTGGGACTGGATACCATCGGCCTGGACACGGTCGGGTCCGGATGGATCGATGTGAATGACAAAATGGAAACGGCTGTGGAAAACGTGTACGCCATTGGCGATATTCTGGGACCCTCCCGGGTGATGCTGGCCCATGTGGCGTCCCATGAAGGCCTGGTGGCGGCCGGCAATGCCATGGGAGAAAATCATACCATGGGGTATGATGCCGTGCCCGGGGCGATTTTTACCATGCCGGAGATCGGAACCGTGGGACTCAGCGAAGAGGAAGCCCGGAAAAAAGGCCTGGATGTGGACACGGCATCCGTGAATTTCCGGGTTCTGGGCAAAGCCCATGCCATTGATGAAATTGCCGGAGAAGCCAAAATGATTGTGGACAAATCCTCGGGCCGGGTCTTAGGGATGCATCTCATCGGCCCCCACGCCACGGACCTGATCGCCGAAGCCACCCTGGCCATTGAAAAAGGGGTGACGGCCAAAGACATCGCCCACACCATCCATGCCCATCCCACGCTGGCGGAAATCATGGGAGAGGTGGCGGCCAAAGCAACGGGCATGCCCCTGCACGGATAAGAATCGGCTGCATCAATACCTGCCGGGACGGGCGCTTGAACATAAGGTTCAGCCCGGCAGTAATTTTTGATCGTTAAAATTTTGTTTTTGCCGCATTCATTGTGTGCTAAAGTGAATGCCCGTCATATTAAAAGGGTGGTATTATACTTTAGCTAAAGGGAAAACAGCGTTAATGATTGAATTTTTTGATATCCGTACGCTTTTGCTGGTTTTGGGGGGGACCCTGCTGGTATCGGCTGTCTCCATGGCCTGCTACACATTCAACCGAAAAATTTATGGCAATTTTCGTCTATGGACCCTGGGGATGGGATCACTTTCCCTCGGGTTTCTGCTGATCAGTTTTCGGGATCTGATACCGGATCTGTTCAGCGTCGTGCTGGCCAATATTTTGGTTTTTTCAGCGATTTTTTTAACGTACACGGGGTTCACCCATCTGACCGCGCGACCGGTTAAAACCGGAAAGCATCTGGCATTTGCCGCTTTGTTGTCTTTGATTGTCGTTCCTTTTTTTACCTATTGGGTCCCCAGTGTGGATGCCCGCATCGTCATCAGTTCCTTTTATGCGCTGATTTATCTCGGGTTGATTTTTCGTGTATTTGTTTTCCAGATCCAGGCGGTCCGGTTCCGGGACAATATTTTGCTTGGCATATCCCTGATATTGCTGTTTGTGCTGTTTTGTGCCCGGGGGACCTTTCACCTGGTTTCCGGAAGTGCCTTTGACAGTTTCATGGAAAGTGCCCCGTTCCATGAGATGGTTTTATTCAGCCTCATCCTGGTGCAGATTGCCTTTGTGATGGGCCTGATGCAGCTCAATTCCCAGCAGCTGGAACACGATCTGCTTGAAAAGGAAAGACGGCTGAAAAAAAATCAAAAACAATACAGCCAACTGGTGGAAGACTCTTTGCAGGGCCTGGTGATTGCCAGAGATCATCCTGCACGGCTGGTGTTTGCCAGTTCGCCCATGGCAAAGATTTCCGGATATACACCGTCTGAACTTAAAAATTTCACACCGGAACAGCTCAATGATCTGCTTCACCCGGAGGACCGGGAGCAGTTTTTCACCAACTTTAAAAACCGACTGGCCGGTCAGGAGGTCTCTCCTGTTCAGCAATACCGGATTCGTCATAAAAAAAAAGGGTACCGGTGGGTGGAAACTTACACAGCGCTGATTGACTTTGACGGTCAGCCCGCGGTTCACTCTCATTTTCTGGATATCACCCAAAAAAAACAGGCAGAAGATATCAACGCCGCCATGTTCAAGATCCTGGGGGCCGTTACCACGGCCCGGGATCTGAACGATCTGTTTCAGACCATTCATGAATCATTGTTTCCGATCATCGATGTGACCAATTTTTTCATTGCGCTTAAAAACCCTCAGACCAATGAACTGTATTTTCCATATCATGTGGATACCACAGACGATAATTTTCTTCCCATTCCGTTTGAAAATGCAAAAAACAACTCATTGACCGGCCTTGTTTTTGGAAAAAAAGAAGCGGTTCTGCTGAATCGGGAAGAACTTCGGGAACGGGAGGCAAATAACCAGACATGGGGGCCTTTGGCCGTCATCTGGATGGGGGTCCCTTTGGTGGTCAAAGACAATGTCCTCGGGGTGGTGGCCGTACAAAGCTATACAGATCCGGATCTGTATACGCCCAAGGATCTGGAAGTGCTGTCGGCCGTGTCCCATCAGATGGCCCTGGCCATTGAACGTAAGCAGGCTCAGGAGGCTCTGGTGGAAAGTGAAAAAAGATACCGGTATCTTTTTTCCCATGCCCCGGCCGGGATCTGTGAAGTGGATTTTGAAAAAAATCGATTTCTCCGTGTCAATGAGGTTATTTGTAAATTTTCAGGATATACCCAAACCGAATTCATGGACATGAACCCACTGGATCTTCTGACAAAAAAAAGCCGGGAGCGGTTCAAGGAACGGATTGCAAAGCTGGCTGCCGGTGAACCGGAAACAAAAGATATTGAATATGACCTGGTTTCCAAAAAAGGAAAACACCTGACAGTTGCAGTGACACTGGATTTTGCCCATGACGACAAAAAACTGAGTCATACCCTGGTGGTGATTCATGATATTTCCTGGCGCCAGAAGATTGAAAAGGAAAAAATCAAAGCCCAGAAACTGTTGGGTGACCAGCAGAAACTGGCCCTGATCGGTCAGGTGGCCGGGAAAATGGCCCATGATTTCAACAACATTCTCGGAGTGATCATGGGGAATGTTGAACTGATGCTCATGGACCATGAGGATCCCGACATACAAAAAACGCTCAAAAGAATACTGGCACATACGGAAAAAGGGCAGTATCTGACCCGGAACCTGATTGCGTTTGCCAAAAATCAGGCACCCCGGCAGAAATATTTTTCGCTCAACCAAAAAATCGATCTGGCACTGGCGCTGATGAAAAAAGACCTGGAAGGTATTCATGTCCAGCGGTCATATGATTCTGATCTGCCCGATGTTCTGGCGGATCCGGGCATGATCGAGCACTCCCTGATCAATTTGCTGCAAAATGCCGTCCATGCCCTTTCAAAAACCGAAACCCCCAAGATTTTTCTTGACACCTGTGTGCGTGATTCCAACATCTGCCTGGAAATCAAAGACAACGGCTGCGGTATTCCTGAATCGCACATCAATGATATGTTTACCCCTTCCTTTACGTTGAAAGGGGGAAAAGATGTCATCGGTGCTTATGCGCCGGGTATCAAAGGCACGGGCTATGGCATGGCCAACATCCAGAAATATGTTCACCAGCATCAGGGAACCATTGAAGTGACGTCGGTCCTGGATCAGGGCACCTGTGTGCGAATCTGTTTTCCGGTGATCGAAAAGCAGCTGACAGCCGAAGAAAAAGAAAAAATAGCCAAAACGACTATCCGGACAGGCCGGCATATCCTGGTGGTGGAAGACGAGCCTGACATTTCCAGTACTCAGCACCGGGTGTTGTCCCAGGCGCCTTGTCATCATCAGGTGGATGTCGCGGCCGATGCGGCCACTGCCATGGATCTGTTCGATCGAAACAGGTATGATCTGATCAGCCTGGACTACATGCTTGCCGGTTCCAAAACCGGAATGGATGTTTACCGGCACATCCGCAGCATCAATGCGTCAGTTCCCGTGCTGTTTGTATCAGGCAATATCGAATTCATCGAAGCCATCAAGCCGTTGATGGAAAAAGACCGGTTTGTGGCCCATCTGTCCAAACCCAGCCGCATGGGCGCGTATGTCGAACATGTCAACCAGATGCTGGCCGGATAGATCAAGCACCCAGATACGCTTTTTTTACCTCGGGATTATCCAGCAGTTCATCGGCGGGTCCTTCCAGGACCAGGGAACCATTTTCTATGACATACCCCCTCTGGGCAAACTTCAGTGCCAGCCGGGCGTTCTGCTCCACCAGCAAAATGGTGGTGCCTAGTTTGTTGATCTCTCTCAAGGCATCAAACATGTCCAGCATGAGCAGCGGTGCCAGCCCCATGGAGGGTTCATCCAGAAGCATCATCTGGTGTCCGGACATATATCCTCTGCCAACGGCCAGCATCTGCTGCTCACCGCCGGACAGGGTACCTGCCAGCTGGTGGCGGCGCTCTTCCAGCCGGGGAAACAGGTCAAACACCCATTTTTTGTCCGTTTCTATCTGGTCTTTGTCTTTTCTGGCAAAACAAGCCAGGGTCAGGTTTTCCGTGACAGTGAGGTTGCCAAAAATGCGGCGGCCTTCCGGCACATGGGAAATCCCCAGTTTCGACACCACCTTGTCTGCCGAATATTTTAAAATGTTCCGGCCGTTGAACTCCATTACAGAGCCGGATTCACAGGGGATCATCCGGGAAATGGCCCGCAGGGTGGTGCTTTTGCCCGCCCCGTTGGCACCGATGATGGTGAGGATCTCTCCGGCTGCCACAGAAAAACTGATACCGTGAAGGGCCTTGATATTGCCGTAGGATACGTTCAGGTTTTGGATGTTCAGCTGCATCAGGTCATATCCTCCTTGCCCAGATAGGCTTCGATCACCTGGGGGTTGTTCTGGATTTCTTCAGGCGGACCTTGGGCGATCACTTCCCCGAACACCAGGGTCTGGATGGATTCACACAGTTCCATGACAAACTTCATGCGGTGTTCGATCAGAAAAATCGCCACATTGAAATCCTGGTGCACCTGGCGGATAATGCGGATCATTTTCACCAGTTCATCCGGGGTCATGCCGGCCGTGGGCTCATCTAAAAACAGCACCTTGGGTTTGGTGGCCATGGCCCGGGCCATTTCCACCCGGCGCTGGGCCCCATAGGGCAGGCTGGTTACAAGATCATCGGCAAATTTTTCGATATCAAACAGTTCCATGAGGCGATGGGCATTTTCCCTGACCTGGTTTTCCTGGTCCCGGCAGGCACGGGAGTTGAAAAATGCCCCCATAAGCCCATAGTCCAGCTGAGAATAATGGGCCATGCGGATATGGTCCACCACATTCATGTGCCGCCACAGCGCCAGGTTCTGGAAGGTTCTGCCCAGGCCCATGGCGGCAATTGCATTGGTTTCCAGACCTTTGATGTTTTTGTTTTCCAGCAGGATTTCGCCTTCAGTGGGGGTGTACACGCCGGTGATCAGGTTGAAAATAGTGGTTTTTCCGGCACCGTTGGGGCCGATGAGACCGAAAATCTGTCTGGGTGCAATGTTCAGGTTATAGTTATGAACAGCCCGCAGCCCGCCGAAAAAGTGGGTCATGTTTTTCACATGCAGCAGTGCGGTCATGGGGACACTCCTTGTTGGCGTTTGTGTTTGGCTTCCAGCAGTTTTTTGGCATTGATTTCCGTAAAGGAGATCAGCCCATAGGGCCGAAATATCATGACAAAGATCAGAATCAATGGAATGATGATCCATTTGAACAATTCCAGGGGACGTAACGCCTCACCCAGCACATTGATACTCACTGCGCCCACAATGGATCCCACAATGGAATTGAGCCCGCCGAAATATACCATGGCCAGAATTTCCGCCAGGCGGTTGATGCTGAACATGCCCGGGTTGATATAGGTGAGCACATGGGCAAAAAGACCGCCGGCAACACCGGCCCAGAACGCACCGAACATAAAGGCGGTCATTTTGGTTTTACGGGTTTTAACCGTCATGGATTCCGCAGCTGCTTCATCATCTCTCACCGTATTCAATGCCTTGCCCAGAATCGAGGTGACAAAGTTGTGGATGACCCAGATGCACAGCATCGTCCAGAAAAAAATGACGGGCAGCGGGGCAAGATCCGGCTGGCCTCCCATCCCCCTGGCACCGCCGATGATGTTCAGGTTTTCCACGGCAGACTTGACAATAAACATGAATGCTAGAGAGATGATTGCCAGGTAATCCCCCCGGGTGCGAAAAGAGGGAATGGCCACAGCCAAAGAACCGATGGCGGCGGCAGCGCCCCCTGCCACCAGCACCAGCGGAAAAAGATAGGGACCCAGGGCAGGGGGCAGCAGGGCCGTGCCGAAAATTTTGTCGTTGGTGAACAGCACCAGCGTCAGAATGGAAGACACATATGCCCCTAAGGCCATGAACCCGGGATGAGAGCAGGAAAATTCCCCCTGGTACCCGTTGATGACATTGACACTCACCGTGAGAATAATGGAAACAAGGGTGAGTTTGACCACCAGGACCCGGTAGTCGTTAATGCCGGCCCACAAATGGAGAATAGCATAAAAACAGACCAGGTGAATGACAGCGGAAAGCCACAACGGCAGTTTTTCCAGCAGGGCTGCCCCGGGATTGGTGATAAAACTGGAAAGTTTCGCCACCGCCAGTACCGGAATAACGTATACAATCAGGTCATAGGCAAGGGCACCGGGTATCATCACGGGTTCCTTGAGCATGATCAATGCGCCGAAAAGCACTGGTATTTTGGGCAGACCCAGGTAATAGGAGATATAGTCATATCCCCAGAAATATTCAATCAGCACGGCTGCGAGGATACCCAGAAACCATCCCAGCATGGGTACTGTTGAAAACATTTGTTTGAATTTTTGTAAAATTCCCATTTGACGTTCCTGTGAGTGTCGGATCAAGCAATTAAAGACGCAGCTTGGTGCTGTGTTCCATTCCAAAAAATCCCCTGGGCCTGAAGGTCAGGATGACCAGGATAATGGAATAGGCAATGAAGTCCCGCAGGGTGGAGGGGAAAACCGTGGCCACAAAGATCTCAATGAACCCCAGCAGATATCCGGCCAAAGCTGCGCCCTTGATGGAACCGCGTCCTCCTAAAATGGCTGCCACAAACGCTTTCCATCCCAGCAGCACCCCCATATAGGGATCCAGGATCGGGTATGCCTGGCCGTAGAGTATGCCGGCCACGGATGCCAGACCCGCGCCCACGGCAAAGGTCAAAGGCGCAATGATATTGATGGAGACCCCCATGAGGGGAACAGCCAGAAAATCGTATGACATGGCCCGCATGGCCATGCCCCATTTGGTTTTCTGGATAAATGCGTGCAGGGCCAGCATGAGCAGCAGGGAAATGATGATGATCATGGCCTTGACATTGGTGATATAGATCCCCCCGATATGGTAGTTGACCGTGTCCATCAACGGTGGAAAGCTTAAGCGCTTGGCACCCAGCATGATCAGGATGGTGGTTTCAAAGATGATACCGATCATCAGGCCGGTGATGGCTGCAGATGCCCGGGGGGCCTGGCGCAATGGACGATACCCGGCAACTTCTACAAATACCCCGATCCAGGATGCCAGAAACATGGTTATCACCACCGTGGCCAGGAAAATCACGGGAGGCGGGACCAGACCGCTGAATGTGGCCAGTAACACCGTGGCAATGCCGAAGCCGATATAGGTCCCCACCATGAAAATATCGCCATGGGCAAAGTTAAACAGCATCAACACCCCGTACACCATGGAGTAACCAATGGATATCACGGCATAAAAACTGCCCCGCTGCAGGGCATTGATAATGTTTTGAAGAATATAATTAAGGGATTCTATCAAAGGTTCCATTCACCGACTCCTGTTGAATTGGATCACTGTTGCAGGCCCTTGGGGCCTGCAACAGCTTTAACACATTTTATTGGTTGGGATCGTCACACATCAGGGGCAGCTGGAGCCGTAAAATTCATATTCGCCCTGATGGTTGATTCTGACGATAACGGCACATTTAATGGGATCGCCTTCTTCGGTAAAGGTCATTTTACCGGTAATGCCGTCAAAATCCTTGATTTGGGCCAGGGCGTCTCTCACTGCTTCCCGGTCTTTTTCGATCTTTCCGGTGAGTTTGCCGGCATCCTGGATGGCCTGCTGGGCTAAGCGAAGCGCATCCCAGGTCAAAGCGGCGACATCGTCGGGGATATAGCCATAGGTTTTTTCATACCGATCGATAAAGGCTTTGGTGGCACCTTTGGCACCGGCGGCTGCGTAGTGGGAGGAAAAGAACAGCCCGTAGCAGTCTTCACCGCACAATTCAACGGTTTCGGCTGATCCCCAGGAATCAGAACCCACAATGGGTCCGGTCCAGCCCAGATTTTTGGCCTGGCTGACGATCAAAGGCACTTCATTATAATATTGGGGCGTGAACAGCACTTCGGCACCGGATTTAACGATTTTAGTGAGCTGGGAGGAAAAATCCGTGTCCTTGGTGGTAAAGCTTTCATAGGCCACCACACTGCCGGGGCCGTGTTTGTCTTCCCAGGCCTGTTTGAACACCTCTGCCAGTCCTTTGGGATAGTCGGACGCCACATCGTACAGGACGGCCGCTTTGGTGAAACCGAATTCTTCCGTGATGAAATTGGCCACCACAGGACCCTGGAACGGATCCAGAAAGCAGCCCCTAAACACATAAGGCCGGTCCAGGGTCGTGCTGGGGTTGGTGGACCAGGGACTGATCATCACGGTTTTATACTTGTTGGCCACTTCTCCGGCTGGCACCGCCTGTTTGGAGGATTGCGGTCCCACAATGGCCAAAACATCATCCTGAGTGATCATTTTTGTGTTTGCCTTGACAGCGGATTCTGCCTTGGACTCATTATCCTCGATGACCAGTTCCACTTCGTACTTTTTTCCGCCCACTTCCAGCCCGCCGGCTTTTTCGATATCTTCCAGCCACATCTGAGCCGCGTATTTGCTACCTTCACCCACCTTGGGGATATCTCCTGTCAGCGGGGCATTGATACCGATTTTGATAATGGTTTTTCTGGCACTAAAGGCCAGAGAAGAGAACATCATGGCCGTACAAAAGGCCAGCATCGTTAGAACAGCAATTTTTCTCATAATACCTCCTGAAACTGAAATAAGGTTAACGATTCATTGATTCCACAGGTCAGGTGAAAAAATGGAATCAACCAATCACTGAGCGAAACATAAATAAACTCTATATGTAAAATCCCGGGTGAAGTAAAGAAATAATATGAAAATTTGTCAAAGAATTTTCCATCATATTCAGATGGTTTATCGGGTTGATTTAGGAATCAATTAATATTATAACCCTTAAGTTATGAATTTTGTAATCCTGTCAATCAAAATATGGAAAAATAGTGTTTCAGATGGACGAAAGACAGGTAACCCGTAATTGAAGGAAAATCAATGAAAAATGCCTCGATACGCGGTACCGGGATGTATGTGCCGCCGAATGTGGTGACCAATCGTGATCTTGAAAAAATGATGGATACCTCGGATGAATGGATCCGTCAGCGAACTGGTATCAAGCAGCGGTACTGGATCAATGAAGATTGCGGCGCGTCTGATTTGGGCGCTGAAGCGGCCCGGATGGCCTTAGACGATGCCGGATGGCAGGCAGAGGATCTGGATTTCATCATTTTTGCCACGTTGAGTCCGGATATCATGTTTCCGGGTTCCGGATGTCTGATGGCAGCCAGACTGGGCCTGAATAAAACCCCGGTACTGGATATCCGTCAACAGTGCACCGGTTTTTTATATGGTCTGGCCACGGCGGACGCCTATATCAAATCCGGCCTTGCCAATCGGATTCTGCTGGTGGGCGGGGAAGTGCATTCATCGGGCCTGGATAAAACCACCCGGGGACGGGATGTGACCGTGATATTCGGGGACGGGGCCGCAGCCGTCTGTCTGGAAGGGGTTGACACTGATGACAACGTGGGCGTGCTGGCATCGGCCCTGCATGCCGACGGCAATCATGCGGATTCCCTGATGACGGAACTGCCGGCGTCCCGGTTGATGCAGCGCATACCTACCGGCGTCCCCTTTGACGACCCCCGGTATTATCCGGTCATGGATGGACCGGCGATTTTCAAGAAAGCCGTCAGAATGCTGCCCATGGTCACCAACGAAGCCCTGGAAAAAGCCAATATTTCTTTGGACGAGATTGATCTGGTGGTGCCGCATCAGGCCAACAAGCGGATCAACGAGGCATATGGTCAGTTCATGAAGCTGGATCCGTCCAAAATATTCCATAACATCGAAAAATACGGCAACACCACGGCGGCGAGCATTCCTCTGGCGCTTCACGAGGCCATGGCCCAGGAGCGGGTGGGCAAACCCGGGGACACGGTGCTGTTCCTGGGCCTGGGTGCCGGCCTGACCTGGGGCGCGTCCATCTATCGATTTTTTTAATCGATTCGGCCGTTGAACAGGGCTGTGAGATAAAATGCCGTGACCGGGTCCGGTGGTGCACCGCCGGCTGCGTTCCCGGCATGTTGTTTTGCCATCTGACTGCGAATTCCGGATGCCAGTATTTTGCCCAGTTCCACCCCGAACTGGTCAAAGGGATTGATATTCAGAATAAACCCTTCAAACACGGTCCGGGCTTCATAAAAAGACAACAGCAGCCCCACGCTTTCCGGGGTCAGGTCGGAAAGCACCACCAGGGATGACGGCCGGTTTCCGGAAAAGGATCGGGCCGGGTCCTCATGGTCCCGGCCTTGGGCCAGCGCCTGTGTCTGGGCAATGAGGTTGGCCCATAATTCCTGGTGATTGAAAACCCCGTTGGATGTGACCTGGTCTCCGGTGTACCCCGGCTTGAGCACGCCGATGAACTCCACGGGAAACGCCGGGCCCTGGTGGGCCAGCTGGAAAAAGGAATGCTGGGCATTGGTACCGGGTTCTCCGAAAACAATGCTGCCGGCCGGGCAGGGCAGGGGTGTACCGTGAATGTCCACGCTTTTGCCAAGGCTTTCCATGTACACCTGCTGGACATGGGGGGCGAGTTTGGACAGGACGCTGGAATAGGGAATGATGGCCTGGGCCGTGTATTTCAGTATCTGAATGTTCCAGATGCTGATCAAAGCGGCGGTCAAAGGAATGTTTTCCAGCACCGGGGCTTGAAGGGCATGGCGGTCCATCCGGGCGCAGCCCAAAAGAAATTGTTCAAACGTGTCATATCCGAATGCCAGGCTCAACGGGACCCCGCCCACAGCCGAAGAGACAGAATATCGTCCCCCGATGAAATCAAACATGTGGAAGCTGGCCAGCACGGGATTGGATGGATCATCCCCGGGACTGCCTTTGGCAGTGATGGTCACCAAATGATCTTCAGAATTCAGGTGGTGGCGGTTTAAAAACGCCTGAACCTGGGTCAGGTTGGCCATGGTTTCCGTGGTGGTAAAGGATTTGGACACAATGAGCCACAAACAGGTGTCCGGTTCGATCCGGGTGAGGATCTGCCCGAAATTGTCAATGTCCACATTGGACAGGAAATGTAGATTTATTTTCGGGTGCCGGCCGGCTTTCAGCGCTTTGTAAACAAATTCACACCCCAGATAGGATCCGCCGATTCCCACAATAACGGCATCCGTGAATTTTTTTTTCCGGGTTCCGGTGATGCGGCCTTTGTCAACATCCTGTGAAAAGGTGCGGATGTGTTGGGCCACCGCTTGAATATCACTGAGAATCTGCGGATCATCCGGTTTCAGGCCGGAATCAAGAAATCCCCGGGCCGCCGTGTGCAGTGCGGCCCTTTTTTCCGTGGGGTTGACGGGATTGCCGGCTGCCATTTTGGCAAACATCTCTTTGGCACCGGTATCGCCGGCCAGGGTGTTCAATGTCTGTCTGACACCGGTGTCGATTCGCTGGCGGGAAAAATCATAAAAAAAACCGGGGATGTTCAGGGAAAAGTCGGTCAGGCGGCAAGGATCTTTGATCAGGTGTTTTAAATGAAATTTAGGCGTATTCATCCGGCTGGCGTGTGTTTTCAGGGTGTTGAAACTGTCTGAATCATACATGTCTGACATTTCCTTTGCAGCATTCAAGATGATTTTTAACCATACCATGGTATCTGCCTGTCTGTGAATTGTAAATCAGTATTTTTTAGATGTGAAAAAGAATGTGCGGAACGAAAATTCTGGCGTGAGAATCAATTATATATTGACAGGAGGCGGTCCGGACGATTAATAGTGAATACCATGAAATCGATTCAGGAACCCATCAAGGAAAAATTGCGGGCCAAAGGGGTGGTCATGCCCAATCCGGCATCCGTGTTTGTGGCCGATGATGTGGATATAAACCGGATTTCCGGCAACGGAGTGACCGTGTTTCCCGGATGCCGGATTGCCGGTTCCCGGACATTGATTCTGCCCGGAACCCGCATCGGGTATGAAGCACCTGTGACCCTGGAAAACTGTCTGGTGGGAAAAAATGTCCGTCTCAATGGCGGATTTTTCCAGGAGGCTGTGTTTTTAGGGGATAATGTATTTGGATCCAATGCCCATGTGAGAACCGGAACCATTCTGGAGGAACAGGCAAGTGCGGCCCATACCGTGGGGCTCAAACAAACCCTGTTGTTTCCCTTTGTCACTTTGGGCAGTTTGATCAATTTCTGTGATTGTTTCATGGCCGGCGGCACCAGCCGGAAAAATCATTCTGAAGTGGGATCTTCGTTTGTTCACTTCAATTACACGCCCAATCAGGACAAAGCCACCCCGTCCATGATGGGCAATGTGCACCAGGGCGTGATGCTGGATCAGCCGCCTGTTTTTCTGGGCGGGCAGGGGGGACTGGTGGGGCCGGTGCGGATCGGATTCGGATGCCTGACCGGGGCCGGGTCTATTGTCAGAAAGGATGAGGAACGACCCAATTGGATGATTCTGGCTGGGAATACCCGGTCAGTGTCTTTGCCCAGACGGTCCGGTGTGCATCCCGGTGCGGCCCGGATCTTTAATCACAACATCAAATATCTGGCCGGCCTGGCCGCGCTGCATGCCTGGTATATTCATGTACGTCCCATATTTGCCCGTGATCCCCTGTCCAGGGAACTGGTATCCGGGCTGCGGAAAACCCTGGTTCAAAGTATTGGCGAACGGGTCCGTCAGCTGGAAAAATTCTGTGATACATTAAAGGATTCCCAATCCCATGACCGGATACTGGCAACCATGGAAACGGTGGGCCAACATATAAATCCAGTCCTGGATTCGCCAAAACTGTCCGCTTCCGGAGAAAACCTGGTTTTGTGGCTGAACAACGAAATCACCCGACATGACATTGATTATATTACAGCAATCCAGAATCTGCCCCGGGAAATTAAAACACAAGGGTCCCAGTGGCTTTTGAACCTAGAAACAATCTTGCTGGATCTTTTGACGGTCTGAAAATGTTAGGATAACTTCACATGACACGATTGTTTGGCACAGATGGTATCCGGGGTCGGGCCAACACCCCGCCCATGACCTGTGAAACCGCACTTAAAACCGGCCGGGCCGTGGCCCTGCTGGCCAAAGATTTGGGACAACACCAGGTGGTGATCGGCAAAGACACCCGGATTTCCGGAGACATGCTGGCATCTGCCCTGGCTGCCGGTGTGGCATCCGCCGGTGTCAGCGCATGCCTGGCCGGTGTCATTCCCACGCCCGGGGTGGCATATCTGGCCGCGTCCATGGCACATGTCGGGGCCGGGGTAATGATTTCCGCTTCCCACAATCCATTTTATGACAATGGCATAAAAATTTTTCAAAAAGGCGGCATCAAGCTGACAGATGACCAGGAAACTGTCCTGGAAGCAGCGATTCATGATCCTGACGTGTCTTCAGGGGATGATGTGGGAAACATTTCAATCATATCGGACAGTCTGGAAAGGTATGCCCGGTTTCTGCTGACCCGGTTCCCGTTCAAGCAATTGTCTCCCCGCATCCGGGTTGTGGTGGATGCAGCCAACGGGGCGGCCAGTGATATCTGTCATCAGGTGTTCAATGATACGGTATTTGATGCCGTGTTCATCCATGATGAACCGGACGGGTTCAATATCAACCAAAATTGCGGATCCCAGCATGTTCAGGACCTTCAAAAACAGGTGACGACCCGGAAAGCGGATATCGGGATCGCTTTTGACGGGGACGCGGACCGGATGATTGCCGTGGATGAAACCGGCGGTATCATCACGGGGGACCGGATTCTGGCCATTTGCGCCGGACATGCCCAAAAAAAGAATCAGCTGCCAAACAACCGGGTGGTCAGCACGGTGATGAGCAATATCGGTCTGACCCGGGCGTTGGATGCCATGGGTATCAGCCATATCCGGACCGGGGTAGGGGACCGTCAGGTCCTGGCTCAAATGCAGGAGACCGGCGCGGTGATGGGCGGGGAAGATTCCGGCCACATGATTTTTCTGGATGATCATACCACAGGAGACGGTCTGATGTCAGCGCTGCGGTTGATAACAGTCATGGCGGAAACCGGCAAAGCGTTGTCGGATCTGGCATCTGTGATGCAGGTATTTCCCCAGGTATTGAAAAATGTGGAAGTGGATGCGTCCCGACCCGATTTCATGCAGATCCCTGCGATTGCCGAAGCCATTGAAGCCGTATCGTCCCGCCTGGGAAAAAACGGACGGGTTCTGGTGCGGTACTCCGGCACCCAGCCGTTGCTGCGGGTCATGGTGGAGGGCCCGGATAAAGAGGTGACCCTGGCCGGATGCGACCGGATCTGCCAGGCCATTCAAGCACATATCTAAAAAAAATCAGGGCCTGATATCTGTGGGGATATCAGGCCCTGATTTGTATATTCAACAATATCGTCTGACAGTCAGGTTATTAATCTCTGGCAACACCTAAAAGATGCATCAGGTGGATGAACAGCCCCATGAAATCCAGATACAGACTCAACGCACCCATGATTGCACCTTTGCGGACCATGGCACCGCTGGCGTTGTCCGGAAGGGTGACAGCCATGTTTTTCAGTTTCTGGGTGTCATAAGCGGTCAGGCCGGTAAAAATCACCACGGCAATCATGGAAATAATGGTCTGCATCATGGTGGAGCCGATGAAAATGTTCACGACCATGGCAATGATAATGCCGATCAGTCCCATCATCAGAAACTGGGCCATGCCGGTGAGATCTTTTTTGGTCACCATGCCGTAGACACTGGCCGCGCCAAAGGTGGCCGCACAGATAAAAAAGGTGGATACAATGGATGCGGCCGTATAAATCAGAAAAATCGGGGTGAGTACGACCCCGTAAGCCACAGTCAATGCCACATACAGAGCCGTGGCAGTACTGGCCTGAATTTTCTGAATCCGTGCGGACAGATATCCGCATAAAATGATGAGGCCGATGAACAGAACAATGGGCATCACCGGGTTCCCGTAGAACATCTGGATCAGCCCGGGGCTGCGGGAAACGAAAAAAGACGTGAACCCGGTAACCACCAGTCCGATGGTCATCCAGTTGTAAACGCTCCGGATAAAGGTGTTCACCTTTACCATGGAAGTGGTTTGGGCAAATGTTGAATTCATGATCTCCTCCGAAAAATAATTTTAAGGTTAATAACATTATCGATTACAGGCAATATAACATGAAAAGGGGGAATTTCAAGGTTATTGTTTGGTCATGTTGTCGATTTTGCAGGGGATCTCACAGATTTGAACGGATACGCACAGAACAGCCAAAAATATAAAAGTTAACATAATATATATTATCAGACACTGTATTTACCGGACAATTTCAGCAGCATGTTGCCAGGACACCGGCACTTCGTTTGAAATTCCCGGTGTTGACTTTTCGGTTGGATTTAATCTATATATAAAGATTTGATTTTGCAGGAACAAATACCCATGCCAGACCATGAAACCATGCATATATACTCGGTGTCACACTTGACCCGGGAAATAAAAACCTTGTTGGAGGAACAGTTTCCGTTTGTCTGGATCACCGGAGAAATATCCAACTGTGCCACACCGGCTTCCGGGCATTCCTATTTTTCTCTTAAAGATGATCACGCAATGATCTCCGGGGTGATGTTTAAAAATCAGAAACGCAGTTTGAAATTCGCGCTGGAAAGCGGATTGAAAATCATGGGTCTGGCCCGGGTATCCGTGTATGAACCCCGGGGCACATATCAGCTGATTTTTGAACACATGGAACCCGAAGGTGCCGGATCCCTGCAAAAAGCCTTTGAACAGCTTAAAAATAAACTGGAACAAGAAGGACTGTTTGATGCGGTCCATAAACAGCCGATTCCGCTGCTTCCCCGAAAAATATCGATTATCACCTCAGGCACGGGGGCGGCGGTAAGGGACATTATTCATGTGTCTGAGCGCCGGTTTCCGGAATGTCGCCTTGAAATCCTCCCGGTTCCGGTTCAGGGTGAGTCAGCATGTGATCAGATTGTATGTGCAATTAAACTGGTCAATCAGCGACACCAGTCTGATGTGATCATGCTGGCCCGGGGTGGTGGATCTCTGGAAGATATGGCGGCATTCAATTCCGAAGCCGTTGCCAGAGCAATTTTTGTATCAAAAATTCCGGTGGTTACCGGGATCGGTCATGAAACCGATTTTACCATCGCTGATTTTGTGGCCGATGTGAGGGCCCCTACCCCGTCCGCTGCTGCTGAACTGACTGTGCCTGAAAAAAAATATCTGACACAGCAGATTGATGACATGCATGTGGACCTTTTATCCATCATGACCCGGATGATGACCTTTTATCATCAAAAAGTGGATGATCTGCACGGTCGGTTGAAAAGTCCGGTTCAGATCATGAATATGTTCAAGCAAACCATGGTATCTCTCTGTCTGCGGATGCAGCAGGCCTTGCAGCGCCAAATATTTCATGACAAAGACAAACTGGTCTGGATGGGTCAGGCATTGAATGGGACGGTTCCTGACATAAAATTTTTCAGAAAACAGGTGCTGGACCGGCATCATCAGCTTTTTAGAGCGATGGAACATTACGTGATCCAGAAAAACAACCGGATCCAGCAGACGGCCGCAACCCTGTCCGCCTTGAATCCGGCATCGGTTTTGAACCGGGGGTACAGCATTGCGCGAACCCTGCCGGACAAACAAGTGATCCTGGATGCCGGGATGGTGAATATTCAGGATCCCATTGAAATAATTTTAGCCCAAGGACGTGTTTTGACACGCGTGGAGAAGACAATTCATGGCAAAGACCACATTTGAAACCGCATTAAAACAGTTGGAATCTATTGTCAAGGAAATGGAATCCGGTGATCTGGCTTTGGAACAGGCATTGAAAAAATATGAAACCGGTATTGAAAAGGTCCGGTACTGCATGGAGATTCTTGACAGTACAGAGAAAAAAATTACCCAGCTGACCCGGGATCTGGATGGTTCCATCAAGGAAACCCCCTTTGACCATGAGTGATTCCGGATTTGATATTACCGCTTTCTTGGCAACACACCAGCAACGGGTGAATGCGTGTCTGGAACTTATTATGGCATCGTTTGACCCGAAAAAGGAACTGGTTCAGGCCATGGGCCATTCTCTGATGGCCGGGGGAAAGCGGCTGCGCCCGGTACTGGCTGTGGCGTCAGCCCGGGCCTGCGGCAAAGATGATCGACTGGCCCTGCCCGCTGCCTGTGCGCTGGAGATGATTCATACCTATTCGTTGATTCATGATGATCTGCCGGCCATGGATGATGATGACCTGAGACGGGGACAGCCGACCTGCCATAAAAAATTTTCCGAACCCACGGCCATTCTGGCCGGTGATGCCCTGCTCACCCATGCCTTTTATATCCTGTGTCATCCCGGGGATCTGTTTGATCTGGTGCCCGGACCTGAGATTCTGCTGGAACTGGGCGGGCTTATAGCTTCTGCCGCCGGGATCAACGGCATGGTCGAAGGACAGATGCTGGACATGCAGTCCGAATCCCTGGCAATCGACGTGGGGTCAGATGGCGGCAAAGGGAATAAAAAAGATCTGTTGACCCATCTTATACGCATGCATGAGTTGAAAACCGGACAGATGATTGTGGCCAGTGTGACGGCAGGCGCCGTCAGCGTTGGGGCGCCGCAGCAACTGATATCGGATCTGGCCGCTTACGGCACTTATCTGGGCCTGGCATTTCAGGTCACGGATGACATTTTGAACGTGGAAGGGGATCCTGAAAAAATGGGAAAAGCAACCGGATCTGATCTGCAAAGAGATAAATTGACATTTCCGGCCATCCTGGGACTGGATCAATCCAGGATTTATGCCGGACAATTGATTGATCAGGCCCTTAAGACCATTGACCGGTTTGACAACCAGGCCGACCCGCTTCGGGCCATCGCCCGGTATGTGATCACCCGGGATCGTTGACCCATGACAAAAAATACGACCATTATAGGTGAACCTATCATTGATACCCTCAATACCATACAGGATGAATCCAGGCATATTATGACGACAGAAAACCCCATGGCGCTGCTCAACAGAATTCACGCTCCCGAAGACTTCAATCGTCTGACCCGGGATCAGCTGCCGGACCTTGCCCGGCAGATCCGGCAGCGGATCATTCAGGTGGTGTCTGAAAACGGCGGCCACCTGGCATCCAGTCTGGGCGCAGTGGAACTGACCCTGGCCATTCATTATGTGTTTGATCTGCCCAAAGACACCCTGATCTGGGATGTGGGACACCAGGCCTATGCCCACAAACTGATCACCGGCCGAAACCGGCAGTTCGATACCCTGCGTCAGTACAAAGGGATTTCCGGATTTTCCAAAATCAAGGAAAACTCGTGTGATGGTTTCACCGTGGGTCATTCCTCCACATCCATTTCCGCCGGACTGGGCATCAGTTGCGCCAAATATCTGAACAAAGATGATTCCCATGTGATTTCAGTGATCGGAGACGGTTCCATGACCGCCGGTCTGGCATATGAAGGGCTGAACCAGGCCGGGGATCTCAAGCGGAAGCTGATCGTGATCCTCAATGACAATGACATGTCCATTTCTCCGAATGTGGGGGCCCTGTCCTCTTACCTGAGCCGGACATTTTCCGCCAAATACCTTCAGACCCTGCGCAATCAGTTCGGTGCTTTTTTAAAGTCATTGCCCAAAATCGGGGAAGATATCTATCAGATTGCGAAACGGTCCGAAGAATCCTTCAAAACATTTGTCACCCCGGGCATGTTGTTCGAGGCCTTTAATTTTGATTATTTCGGTCCCATCAATGGTCATAATCTGAATCATCTCATCGACATTCTGGACAATATCAAGAACACGGCAGATTCTCCGGTGCTGCTCCATGTGACCACTGTCAAGGGCAAAGGATATGCACCTGCGGAAAAAAATCCCGTATATTTCCACGGGGTGGGGTCTTTTGCCGTGGACACGGGAAAAGCCAACGGAACCCATGGAAAGGTGCCCACGTATACCCAGGTGTTCGGCGACCAGATGGTCAAGCTGGGAGACACCCACCCCGAACTGGTGGCCGTGACCGCGGCCATGCCCGAAGGCACGGGATTGATGGATTTTTGCAACCGTTTTCCGGACCGGTTTTTTGATGTGGGCATTGCCGAGCAGCATGCAGTGACCTTTTCCGCCGGTCTGGCTGTCAAGGGAATCCGGCCGGTGGTGACCATTTATTCCACCTTTCTCCAGCGGGCCTATGACCAGATACTTCATGATGTGTGCATCGATGCCCACCCCGTGGTGTTCGCCCTGGACCGGGGCGGCATTGTGGGAGAAGACGGCCCCACCCATCACGGTCTGTTTGATTTCGCTTATCTGAGGCCCATGCCCAACATGACGGTGATGGCGCCCATGGATGAAAACGAACTGGCCCGGATGCTGGCAACTGCAGTGCAGCATGACGGACCGATTGCCCTGCGCTATCCCCGGGGCCGGGGGACGGGCGTTCCCGTGGCAGAACCTGTCAAGCCCCTGGAGATCGGAAAAGCCAAAGTCTTGTGTGACGGAGACGATCTGCTGATCATCGCCATCGGCACGGGTGTGCAGC